>NZ_VMMJ01000024.1:0-35278 GCF_013277145.1 Streptococcus sp. 3705
ACTAGAAACTACAGGGGGAGTCTGCATATATCTAAAAGAAATTCTAAACCTGTTTCAGCTTGATATAGTGTTTGAATAAAATGTGAACAAATTTATTAGGGAATTCAAATCAATTTCATGCTTTAAAAGTCGTTTCGTACTATTTTAGATTCAATTAATTATACATCATAGATAAACCGCTTCAAAAATCTCTTCAAATCACGTCAGGTTCACATTTCCGTATAAGAGAGAGAAATTTATTGTTGTAAAACTTTTCTTGGCTTGGTGCCTTCAGCTGGACCAATGACTCCTGCCATTTCAAGTTCTTCCATAAGC
Source organism: Streptococcus sp. 3705 (assembly GCF_013277145.1). Taxonomy (GTDB): domain Bacteria; phylum Bacillota; class Bacilli; order Lactobacillales; family Streptococcaceae; genus Streptococcus. The sequence continues at coordinate 316 of NZ_VMMJ01000024.1, forward strand.
CGGGTCGCACGGTTAAATCCAACTGACAAACGACGCTGAATCATGGATGCGCTGGCTTTCTGGGTTTCAATGACTAGAGCTTTGGCTTCTTCAAAAAGCGGATCACCACCAGCATCTCCATCTGAAAATTCTCCATCATTTTCAGAAACTTCACCTGGATCAAAACTCTCATCGTAATCCGCATCCGCCTGAGCCTTGATGAAGTTTACGATGCGTTCAACATCATCATCCGAGATAAAGGAGCCTTGCAGACGAACTGGATGATTTTCATCAATCGGTTTAAAGAGCATGTCACCTCGACCAAGCAGTTTTTCCGCTCCATTTTCATCCAAAATCGTACGGGAGTCTGTCCCTGATGAAACCGCGAAAGCGACACGAGAAGGGACATTGGCCTTGATCAGACCAGAGATGACATCAACGGATGGACGCTGGGTTGCAAGAATCATGTGGATACCTGCAGCACGCGCCTTCTGTCCAAGACGAATGATAGCGTCTTCCACTTCCTTGCTGGCCACCATCATGAGGTCAGCCAACTCATCTACAATCACAACAATGAGCGGTAGCGGAATCTGCTTATACTCAGATTGAGTATTAAACTCTTCTACCTTGGCATTAAAGCCTGCAATATTACGGACTCCTACCTTGGCAAAGAGTTCATAACGATTTTCCATTTCATCCACAACCTTTTGCAGGGCCTTGCTGGCTTTACGGGGATTGGTCACTACTGGAATCAAGAGGTGGGGAATATCATTGTAAACAGATAACTCAACCATCTTGGGATCGACCATCATAAATTTAACTTGGTCAGGTCTCGCCTTCATGAGAATGCTGGCGATAATTCCGTTAACTGCTACTGACTTCCCTGATCCCGTTGAACCCGCGACGAGCAAGTGGGGCATTTTGGAAAGGTCAAAAGCTCTTGCAGTGCCATTAACCGCCTTTCCTAAAGGAATTTCCAAGAGATTTTCTGCTTTCGTTTGAGATTGTTCCCATAGTTCGCGGAAGGATACAGTCGCAATCTCAGAGTTAGGAACCTCAATCCCGACTAAGGATTTACCAGGTATTGGAGCCTCAATCCGAACATCCTTGGCCGCTAGAGCAAGCGCTAAGTCATCTGCTAGATTGGAAATGCGGTTAACCCGTACACCCACTGCTGGCTTAACTTCATACTTGGTCACTGATGGCCCAATTTCAGCCCGTTCAACTGTTACCTTGATACCAAAGCTAGCAAAGGTTTCTTCTAGGATTTTGATGTTTTCACGAACGATTTTCTTCTCTTTAGACTGGTCTTTGGGTTTATCTGGGGCAAAGAGTTGTAAGCTTGGAAGTTTGTATTCGAGGGCTTCTTTGGCTGAAAAATCGACCTGTACGTCTTCGTCATCAGAGCCATCTTCCTGTTCAGCGAATTCAAGTTCAGCTTGAGGCAGGATGATTTCTGGTTCCACCCACTCTTCTTCTGGAACAGGAGGAACGTCAAGCACAACATCTTCTGTCAGAATTTCACCCGTTTCCATATCAATAGGAGGCAAATCGAGTAAGGCTTTTTCAGCTTCTTCTTGTTCTAATCTAGCCTCTTCCTCAGCCTTTTGGCGAGCTTTTTCTTCTTGTTTGACAAAGCGTTCCTCTTTTCGAAGCTCATGTCCTTCCCTCCATTTGGCAAAGCCTCTACTGAAAAATTCAGCAATATCATAAACAGACCAAGGACTGACTAGGAGAGCACCCACTAAAATCAAGATAGAACCAATAAAATAAGTACCAATATTTGAGAAGAGAAAGGCGATTGGCACATAAAGGCCAACACCAATCAAGCCACCTCCAGCAAAACTGGTCGTTCGAAAACCAGTTAAATCCGTCACAACCTGAGCCATGGTCCCTTTTAGAACGGACTTGTCCAAACCATATTTCCAAACCAAGTAGGCCTCAAAAATCAGGAGCAAACCTGCAAATATGGTGAAAAAGCCAGATAAGAGTCCTTCCTGTTTTCGTATCCACTTGAAAAAGAAGAGATAGATCAATAGGGCAAATATTGCCAGATAAGCTAGACTACCCACCAACAAGCGAATTAAATTGTAAAGAGTGATACCTGCAGCTCCTAATTTAAAAGCTGCGAAAATCAATAAAAGGGCGATTCCCAACGAAATCAACATCCGTTGAATCGCTTCTTTTCTTTCGAGTTCTGCTTTAGACGGTCTCCGTCTTGTTTTACTTGTATTCTTGTTTGCCATTCTTCTATTATACCATATTTCACAGGCATTTCGGAAAGAGAAAAAGACTGCACCAAACGGTCCAATCTTTTCATTTTCTATTTAAGTTTTATGCTTGGGGTTTGCGTAGGTAACCATAGACCACACCACTTACGATTGCTCCTACCAAGACAGAAACGAGGTAAAGAAGAGCATTTGAAGTAAGGGCGATAACGAAGATTCCTCCGTGTGGCGCCATGAGTTTGATACCAGTAAGACCAACGAGGCCACCTGCTACTGCTGAACCAAGAATGAAGCTTGGGATCGCACGAGCTGGGTCAGCAGCTCCAAATGGAATCGCTCCCTCAGTGATAAATGACAAGCCCATGATGATATTTGTCAAACCAGAGTTGCGTTCTTCCTTAGTAAATTTATCTTTGAAAAGAAGAGTTGCGACAAAGATTGCAAGTGGTGGCACCATTCCTCCAGCCATAACTGCTGCCATAGCCACAGAACCACCTGAAGAAACAGTTGCTGCAAGCGTACCTGTACCAAAGACATAAGCTGCTTTATTGACTGGTCCACCCATATCGACAGCCATCATTCCTCCAAGAACGATACCGAGAAGGACAGCTGAACCGCCTCCAAGACCGCCAAGGAAATCATTCATAGCTGTGTTGATTGCTGCCATTGGGATGTTAACAGCTAGCATGACAAATCCAGTCAAGATTGTTCCAAGAAGTGGCAAGAGAAGGATTGATTTAGCACCTTCAAGTGAACGAGGAACTTTAACGTATTTCTTGATAGCAAGAACTAAAGCACCTGCGATAAATCCACCAACAAGGGCACCTAGGAAACCAGATGAGACACCTGCAAGAGTTGAAGTTGCTTCACCACCTGCAGCATAAGGAATTTTACCAAAGGCAAAACCTTCTTTAGCAATAGCACCAGCCACGAAACCTGCTACCAAACCTGGTTTTTCAGCAATAGAGTAGGCAACATAACCTGCAAAGACTGGAAGCATCAAACCAAAGGCAGCTCCACCAATTTTCATGAACATAGAAGCTAGTTCATGGTAGGAACCAAGACTACCAAGGTTTTCATTCGGAACACCCAAAGCACCATCAATCAAGAAGGCAAGGGCAATCATGATACCACCACCGATAACGAATGGCAACATTTGAGAGACACCACTCATCAAGTGTTTGTAGAAGGCACCACCAAGGCTTTGTTTTTCGTTAGAGGCTGTTGCAGCTTTTGCACCATTAGCGGCACGGTAGACTTCAGCATCTCCTGAAAGAGCCAAGTTAATCAACTCTTCTGTCTTACGTATACCGTCAGCAACCGGACGATTGATCAATGGTTTGCCATCGAAACGATCCATTTCAACGGCCTTGTCTGCTGCGATGATAACAGCTTTAGCCTTACGGATATCTTCTGCAGTTAGTTGATTTCCAACACCGCTAGCACCGTTGGTTTCGACCTTAATTCCAACACCCATTTCAGCAGCCACTTTTTGAAGGGCTTCTTGGGCCATGTAAGTGTGGGCAATACCTGTCGTACAAGCTGTAACAGCTACGATAAAGTCACCAGTTTCATTAGCAGGTACTTGAACAGGCTCTTCAGTTTTTTCTGAAGCTTGGTCAAAAAGTTCAATGACTTGGTCAGCTGATGTTACTTGACGAAGTTTATCAGCAAAGCCGTCTTTCATCAAGTATTGAGACAATTCTGCCAAGGCAGCCAAGTGAGTATCATTGGCACCTTCTGGAGCTGCAATCATAAAGAAGAGGTCGGTTGCTTGTCCATCCAAGCTCTCGTAGTCAACACCCTTGTTTGACTTGGCAAAGAGAACTGTCGCTTCTTTGACAGCAGCGTTTTTGCTATGAGGCATAGCGATTCCGTCACCCAAACCTGTAGAAGTCAGAGCTTCACGCGCCAAAATTCCTTCTTTAAAAGTTTCAAAATCTGTCACATAACCGTGGTCTGTCAAGCTTTTAATCATCTCTTCGATGACAGCTGTTTTTTCAGTTGCCTGCAAATCCAGCAACATAACATCTTTTCTCAATAGGTCTTGAATTTTCATCGTTTTTCTACCTCAACTTTTTCATATGTTTCTTTAATAAATTCTGCTGTTGCCAAGTCATCTGAGAAGGTGGTTGCCGTTCCGCAAGCCACTCCCCATTTGAAGGCTTCTACTGCATCTTTAGATTTGACAAATTCACCTGTAAATCCAGCGACCATAGAATCACCAGCCCCAACTGAATTTTTCACTGTTCCCTTGATTGGTTTAGCAAAGTAAGCTCCTTCAGATGTGACAAGAAGTGCACCGTCCCCAGCCATTGAGATAATAACGTTTTGAGCACCTTTAGCCAGTAACTCACGAGCATAGTTCTCGATTTCATCTAAACTTTCGAGTTTAACCCCAAAAATAGCTCCCAGTTCATGATTGTTTGGTTTGACCAAAAGTGGCTGATAGTCCAAACTATCAATCAAGGTCTGTCCTTCAAAGTCACAGACTACTTGCGCACCAGTCTTGCGCGTCAAGGCAATCAAATCCTTGTAGATGACATTGCCTAGATTTTTAGCACTTGAACCAGCAAAGACAACTGTATCTTCTGTAGTCAAACTAGATAAGATAGCTTTCAACTCTTCTAACTGGGCTGGTTCCACATTTGGACCCGTTCCGTTGATTTCTGTCTCTTGGTCTGCTTTTATTTTAACATTGATACGAGTATCTTCTGCCACTTGGACAAAACGCGTCTCGATTTCTTCCTCTGCCAGAGTATCTGTGATAAATTCACCAGTAAAGCCTCCGATAAATCCAGTCGCTGTATTTGGAATATCTAAGCGCTTCAAGACACGACTTACATTGATTCCTTTCCCACCAGCAAACTTATCATCACTGTCCATACGATTGACACTACCGACTTGGACTTGGTCCAGACGGACAATATAGTCAATGGATGGATTGAGTGTGACTGTATAAATCATACTTCTATTACCTCCGTTTTCTCCTTAATAACCTGCAAGAGCTCATGCCCTTGACTTGTGATAACAATAGCGCGTTTGAGTGGTGCTACCTTAGCAAAGCAAGTTTGTCCAATTTTAGACGAATCCACCAAGACGTACGTTTGTTTGGCATTCTCTAAAATAGCACGCTTCACAGCCCCCTCCTCCATATCAGGAGTCGTATAATAGCCATCGTCCACACCATTCATCCCGATAAAGGCACGGTCAAAGTGCAATTGGTTAATCTGGTTAAGAGCAACGCCCCCGATGCTAGCATCTGTCGCCGTCTTGACGCTTCCTCCAACCATGACAGTCGGAATCTGCTTTTCAACCAACTGAGCTGCATGGTGAATCGAATTTGTCACAACAGTAATATTCTTATTGACCAATTCATGAATCAAAAAGGCTGTTGTTGTTCCAGCATCGATAAAGATGACATCTTGTTCCTTGATGAGAGAAGCAGCTTTCTGAGCCAGCAACTTCTTTTCTTGAAGGTTTTTGACAGATTTTTCTTGAATGGTTTCTTCTTCCTGCAAGGAATGGGGCAATTCTGCTCCACCATGCACACGACGAAGCTTGTTTTCAGCTTCCAATTCATCCAAGTCTCTTCGAACCGTTGATTCTGAGGTCTCTAGCAAACTAACTAATTTTTCTAGAGAAACTACATGATGTTGATTTAACTCCTCTAAAATCAGTTGTTTCCGCTCTGTTTTTAACACCGAATCACCTCCTGTTATCGTTTACACTATTCATTCTATCACACTTTCTTTTAAAGTCAAGCATTTTTTATCATTTTCTTTCAAATTCTATCATTTTTCTTATTTTCAGAATTTTTATTGCAAGATAAGAGCCTTTATGGTAGACTATTTGAGTAAGTATTGGAAGATTACTCAAGAGGCTTAAGAGGCCGTGTTGGAAACGCGGTAGGCGTGTAACAGCGTGCGTGGGTTCGAATCCCATGTCTTCCGTTTATTTTAAAAAAGATACCCAAGAAATCTTGGGTATCTTTTTTCTTATATGCTTGTTTTATAACTCGGGTGAATTTCTTAGAAAATATCAAATAACAATTTCACATTGAGAATTGTTAAGATAATGGAAACAATATAACCAAGGATGGTATTCCATTTGGCATTGGTAAATTCTCCCATCAGTGATTTCTTAGAAGTTAGATAAATCAGTGGGAAGATTGAAAATGGAAGAGCGATTGAAAGAAAGACCTGTGAATAAACCAATAACTGATCTAATGTTTTTTCCTGATGACCAAACAGAACCGCTACAATCATGACAGGCAACAAGGCAAAGAGACGAGTTGCCAAACGAATGAACCATTGAGGTAATCTCATATGCAAGAAACCTTCCATAACGATTTGTCCAGTCAAGGTACCCGTAATTGTCGAATTTTGACCACTGGCTAATAAAGCCAAGGCAAACAAGGTTGATAAGGTCGAGCTAGCTATAGCTCCTGCAATAGTAGAATCCTGCAAGGCATTATACATTTGAGAGAAGGCAGAAATCTCAGATGCATGGCCGAAAAAGAGAGCCGCCCCGAGAATTAATAGAAGGGAGTTAACCACAAAGGCCAAGGATAATTGGAGATTTGAATCCCAGGTCATAAAGCGCACGGCTTTTCGAACATCATTCTTGTCCTTGTGATTGATTTTCCGAGTTTGTGACAAGGAAGAATGCAAATAGAGGTTATGGGGCATAACCGTTGCTCCCACGATCCCTAGTGCCAAGGTTAATTGACTTTCATGCCCTGGCAAGGGACTTTCAAATAAGGTTGCATTCGGTAGATAACCCTCAACGATTCCTTGGAAGCTTGGATGTGACAAAGCTACCAGATAGGTAAAAATTGCTAGAATTGTTAAAATCAGTGTTGTCACAATAGCTTCAATCTTCTTAAAGCCAAATTTCATCAGAAGCAATAAGAGAAAAACATCCAACACGGTCAAGAGAATTGCTATCATAATCGGAATCTTAAAGAGAAGATTGAGAGCAATCGCTGAACCTAGAACTTCTGCCAGATCTGTCGCCATCAAGGCTAATTCTAAAATCACCCATAGACTATAACGAAGCCATTTAGGTGAATGATGAGCCGTTGCTTGAGCCAGGTCCATCTGGGTTACAATACCAAGCTTTCCTGCCATCTGCTGAAGTTGCATGGCAATGAGAGATGAAATCAAGATAACAAACAAGAGACTATACTTATAGGAAGCACCACCGACTACACTGGTAATCCAGTTTCCTGGATCCATATAACCAACTGCGACAAGAGCACCCGGACCTAAAAAGGCATTTAAATTTTGCCAGAAATGATTGTTATTTGGAGTATCGATAGATTGATTAATCTCAGAGAGTGACACTTTTTTATGAGAAGACATAGATACTTACCTCTTTCTAAACCTACTTTTTCATTATTTTCTATTAGAGAAAAATAAGATTGACTTTAAACTATTAAAACAATGAAAACTATATGAAAAACATTTAGTTTTTTCATTATTTTTCTTAAGGCACCTTAATTATAACAGAAAATATGATAAAAACTTAAGAAAATTCAGGACTTGATTTAATATTTAGGATACAACAAAATGTTGTATTCTTTTTTTGCAAAAGAATACCAAAGAATAAAATAAAAAACGTTGTAAAATGTACTGGCTTAATCCCCTTTATTGTATCGCGTTTGGAGTTTTTTAGGTATAACCTTCGACGCGCACCTTACGTAGGACGACAGACTCATAGCTTTATACATAATAGAACGAGTATCTCCATCTGTAGAGATACTCGTTTTTTGCTATTTTCAAAGTGTTCTTTTTGACCAATCCCATACATCATTTTTATAGTAAAATGAAACTAGAATAGTACATCGTGGATACTAAAACATTTCTAGAAATTAATTTGATTTCCCTAATCAAGTTGCACACATCTTATTTCAAACCACTATATATTCAATGAAAATCAAAGAGCTAACTAGGAAGCTAACCGCAGGTTGCTCAAAGCACCGCTTTGAGGTTGCGGATAAAGCTGACGTGGTTTGAAGAGATTGTCGAAGAGTATTAAGGAGTATAGAATAGTATTTTAACTCCATCCTCTAAAGTGCTCCCAATAAAAGATACTTGAACACTATATTCAGCATATAAGCTTTATGCCCTAAGTCAAAACAATCATTCTTTTCTAATTTATCGTAAATAAATCTAAAATCACAGAATACTGTCAGATGACTTAAAAAATGATTCTTTGGAAAAAGCGAATCAAAACTTGATTTATCACTTTTTATTCCACTATCTTTTTGTCACACATATTGATAAAGTACTGGTGCAAGCGAACATCATCAGTCAATTCTGGATGAAAAGAAGTTACCAACATATTTTTTTCTTGGGCTGCAACGATTTGATCTTCAACTGTTGCTAGAATTTCTACACCCTCTCCAACACTGCTGATAATTGGACCACGGATAAAGGTCATTGGAATCTGACCGACTCCCTTACATTCTGCTTCCGTGTAGAAACTTCCTAGTTGGCGCCCATAGGCATTGCGCTCGACCACCATATCCATAGTTCCAAGATGACTTTCTTCCTGAGAAGTAATTTCCTTAGCCAGCAATATCAAGCCTGCACAGGTTCCAAAGGCTGGTAAGCCAGATAGAATGGCTTCTCGAATGGGAATCAGCATGTCCTGGTCGCGTAAGAGTTTGCCCATGGTTGTAGACTCTCCTCCAGGTAAAATCAAACCTGACAAGTCACTCTGATGTTGCTGAAAATCCTCTAAATTTCTGATTTCAACACTCTCGACACCTAATTGATCCAACACTTTTGCATGTTCTGCAAAGGCCCCTTGCAAGGCCAATATTCCAATTTTCATCTATTTCCCTCGCTCAGCCATGAGGATTTGGATCTCATTTTCATTGATACCAACCATGGCTTCCCCTAGATCTTCAGAGATTTGAGCTAGAATTTGAGGATTACGGAAGTTAGTTACCGCTTTGACAATGGCACTCGCTCGTTTAACAGGATCTCCTGACTTGAAAATACCTGAGCCGACAAAGACACCCTCTGCCCCTAATTGCATCATTAATGCCGCATCTGCTGGCGTTGCAACGCCTCCAGCCGCAAAGTTTACAACTGGCAATTTTCCATGCTCATGGACATATTGAACCAATTCTACAGGGACTTGCAATTCCTTGGCAGCAACATAAAGTTCGTCCTCACGTAGATTTTGAATGCGGCGAATTTCCTGATTCATCATACGCATATGGCGAACAGCTTGAACGATGTCTCCTGTACCCGGTTCTCCTTTGGTACGAATCATAGAGGCTCCTTCAGCGATACGACGCAAGGCTTCACCCAAGTCCTTAGCTCCACAGACAAAAGGAACTTGGAATTCTTTTTTGTCCACATGGAAACGGTCGTCTGCTGGAGATAAAACTTCACTCTCATCGATATAGTCAATCTCAATAGCCTCTAAAATCTGAGCCTCAACAAAATGCCCGATTCTGACCTTGGCCATCACTGGAATACTAACCGCTTCTTGGATTTCCTTAATCATCTTTGGATCACTCATACGGGAAACACCACCAGCTGCACGAATATCAGCTGGAATCCGCTCCAAAGCCATAACAGCTGCCGCACCAGCAGCCTCTGCAATACGGGCTTGTTCAGGGTTCTGAACGTCCATGATTACACCGCCCTTGAGCATCTGTGCCAAGTTTTTATTTAATTCATAACGATTTTCAGTCATTTCTTTATCCTCATCATTTGTATTGGTAGCTACCATTTCATTTTAAGTTAGATTAAAATGAAGTACAAGATAAAAAAATCATAATTGTATGGGTACACATCGACTAAAAAAACTATCTGACCTTAACTTAAGGCCAGATAGTTCATCAAATTTTATTTTTCAGCTGTAAGGGCAGCCATTGTGATGTAGTTGTATGGTTTGTTGAAGTGTGGCAAGAAGAATAGGTCTGTCAATGCCAATTTATCAATTGTTACATGCTCTTGAATCGCAAGAGAGAACATGTGGATTCCCATGCTGATTGCAGAATCGCGTGAAACCATTTGGGCACCAAGAATTTCACGGCTATCTTTGTCAAAGACAATCTTGATTGCTACTTCATGGTTATCATGTTTCATGAATTCTGGTTTTTGAAGATCGTTAAAGCCTGTTTCAGTTGCATTGTAACCTGCTGCTTTAGCTTTTTCAAGAGTCAAACCAGTTGAAACCATGTGAAGACCGTAGATTGAGATACCGTTTGAACCTTGCACACCGATTCCTTCCAATTCATGTCCACAAGCATTGTAGGCACCAACGATACCAGTACGAACAGCATTTGAAGCAAGGGCAATGTAGCTAGTGTCTTTACGAGCGTTGTCATAAACAGTTGCACAGTCACCAACTGCAAATACACCTGGAATTGAAGTTTCTTGTTTCTTATCTACAAGGAAGGCACCGTTACGGAAGAGTTCAATCTTACCGTCAGCAAGGGCTGTATTTGGACGGAAACCAACTGCAAGAACAACCATATCCACGTCAAAGCTTTCTTTGTCAGTAATCAAGCGTTCAACTTTACCGTCACCCTCGATTGCTTTAACAGTTTGACCAAGTGCCAAGCGGATATTGTGGTCTTCCAAGTTCTTAGCCATCATTTGTGTGAAGTCCTTGTCATAGTAACCGTTCAAGACAGTATCTACGATATCAACAAGGACAACTTCTTTTCCAAGACGCTCGAAGGCTTCAGCAAGTTCAACACCGATATAACCACCACCAACAACAGCGATGCGCTCTAGGTGCTTGCTCTTGTCAGCAAGTTTTTCGATGACTTCTTCTGCGTTTTGGTACAACTTAACAAATTGAACATTTTCAAGTGTTGCTTTAAATTCGCGGTTTCCTTTAACAATTTCAACACCTTCGATTGGTGGCAAGATTGGTGTAGAACCTGTAGCGAAAATCAATTTTTCGTATGATTCTTTGTGCTCTTTTCCTTCAACTTCTGCTGTAACTACTTTGTTATCATAGTCGATTGAAAGAACAGGTGAGTTCATGTAGACTTTAGCACCTTTAGCTTCCAATTTTTCTTTATCAGAATAGAACAAGCCTTCAGCACCGTCAATTTGTTCACCAATCCAAAGAGCCATTCCACATCCTAGGAAAGAGATGTTAGAGTTTTGGTCAAATACAACAATTTCGTTCTCATTTCCAAAATTATCCAACATAGTATTAATACATGCTGTACCAGCGTGGTTAGCACCAACTACAACGATTTTACTCATAAAAAATTTCCTGCCTTCAATTTTAAATTTACTCTACTAGTATAACATTTACTGTTAGCGTTTACAAGTGGTTTCCTATTATTTCAGCATTTTTTATCAAAAATAATTCCCCATTTATCCTGATTTCAAGACTAATGAATTTTTGTGAGCATATTTCTTGACTTTTTCCAAATTTCATTTGTAGAAAATCTAACTTTATGGTATTCTAATAACATGAAAATAAAATGTAAGGGCTTCAATTTAGATAATTACTTGATATTACAACTTATTTTCTATAAGAGAAAGGAGTTGGTAGCTTGCCTCTAAGTTCACATTCCGAACGGCTAATGGGGACTACTATCACTATTTCATTAGTAGATGAGCGAGCCGATAGCTTGCTCCAAAAATCCTTTGATTTACTCAGAGAGCTAGAATACCGCTTCAATGCCAATAGTCAGAAATCTGAGTTGATGGAAATCAATTATCAAGCAGGAATAGCTCCTGTCACGGTTCATCCAGACCTGTTTGAACTGATTTCACTTGGGTTAGAGCATAGCCTAGCACCCTCTAGCCATCTCAACATCAGCATTGGTCCCTTGATTCAAACCTGGCGCATCGGTTTTTCAGATGTCAAGGTCGCCCAACCTCAAGAAATTGAATCGGTGCTACCTTTAATCAATCCTTACTATATCGAGTTAGATTCTTCTACTTCCACTGTGTTTTTAAAACAGAAAGGAATGAAAATCGATCTTGGTTGTTTAGCCAAGGGTTATAGTGCGGATAAGGTTGCCCAATTTCTGAGAGAAGAGGGAGTGACATCTGCCTTAATCAATCTGGGAGGGAATATCCTGACTATTGGAAAAAATCAGGCAAGAGGAAATCAGCCTTGGCAAATCGGGATTCAAGACCCAGACAATCCGAGGGGAAATCACTTAATGACCATTCCTGTTGTCAATCAATCTGTCGTGACTTCAGGCATTTATGAACGTCACCTGACAGTCGATGGAAAAGATTACCATCATATTTTTGACAGTCAGACAGGATATCCTGTTGAAACAGAACTCGCTAGTCTCACAATTATCTCTGATAAGTCAGTTGATGGTGAAATCTGGACAACTCGACTCTTTGGAGAAAGACCTGCTTCTATCCTTTGGCAAGTCGAAAGTTTGGAGGGCATCGAAGCCATCCTCATCGATAAAGAGGGCCACCTAAGCTGTTCTTCAGGAATTCCTACTCTATAGAGACAACTGTTTCAATGGAGTTTTAAAATTGTATTATGTAAAAAGAGAAAGGAAATCTCATGTTAAAACTTATTGCTATTGTTGGAACAAATTCAAAACGTTCTACAAACCGTCAATTGCTTCAATACATGCAAAAACACTTTGCTGACAAAGCTGAAATTGAACTTGTTGAAATCAAGGATATCCCTGTCTTTAACAAGCCAGCTGACAAGCAAGTACCTGCTGAAATATTGGAAATTGCTGCTAAAATTGAAGAAGCAGATGGCGTTATTATCGGTACACCTGAGTACGACCACTCTATCCCAGCTGTTTTGATGAGCGCTCTTGCTTGGTTGTCATATGGTATTTACCCACTCTTGAACAAACCAATCATGATAACTGGTGCTTCTTACGGTACACTTGGTTCATCACGTGCTCAATTACAACTTCGCCAAATCTTAAATGCTCCAGAAATTAAAGCAAGTGTCCTTCCAGATGAATTCTTGCTTTCACATTCTCTTCAAGCCTTTAACCCAAGTGGAGACCTAGTGGATCTTGATGTTATTAAAAAATTGGATGCCACTTTTGACGACTTCCGTATCTTTGTAAAAATCACAGAAAAATTGCGCAATGCACAAGAATTACTTCGCAAAGATGCTGAAGACTTTGACTGGGAAAATTTGTAAGATAGGAGAGCAAAAAGAATGAAATTTGTTGGACTTGTAGGATCAAACTACGATCAATCATATAACCGTAAACTCTTGGAATTTATCCGCCGTCACTTCAAACTCAAATTTGAATTAGAAGTTCTTGAAATTGACGAAGTTCCAATGTTTAACCAAGACGAAAAATGGGACGAAAGTTTCCAATTACGTTATTTATATAACAAAATTACTCGTGCTGATGGTGTTATCATCGCTACTCCTGAGCACAACCATACAATCTCAGCTTCCCTAAAATCTGTTCTTGAATGGCTTTCATACGAAGTTCATCCATTTGAAAACAAGCCAGTCATGATTGTAGGTGCTTCTTACTACGACCAAGGTACTTCTCGTGCCCAAGTTCACCTTCGTAAGATTCTTGATGCTCCAGGTGTCAATGCCTACACACTTCCAGGAAATGAATTCCTTCTCGGTAAAGCTAAAGAAGCCTTTGATGTTAATGGGAATATCACAAATGAAGGAACTATTAATTTCCTTGAAACATGTTTAGACAACTTTGTGAAATATGTGGGAGTCGTTTCAAAATTGAAAAAACCAAAACCAATCGCACCAGAAGATTTATATTGTACAAATCCAATCGCAACTACCATTCAAGGAGTTGACCCTGATGATCCTGAATGGGTAGAAAAAGCAGCTGAGCTTGTTGGAGCTGTTTCTGGAGATACTTACGTTAAATTAGACCACGGTATCTTGACAGTTAACCAAATTGATATGTTCTTGAAGGCAATGCCATTTGAGTTGACATATGCGGATGATAATAACCAATTCTTGTACTACAATAACGCCCACCAAGATCCAAACACAATGTATGGTAAACGTGTGCGCGTTCAAGCAGGTAGCCGACTAGGAACAGTACATGCTTCTCTACCACCTGCAAGAATGAAAAACGTTGAATGGGTTGTCGGTGTACTACGTAACGGAGATCAAGAATATGTCCGTACAATTGTACCAGGAACACCAGAAGGTGTTATTAATACACATAACTACAAGGCAATGTACTACCCAGATGGTTCATATGCTGGAATTAATGAAATTATCTTTAATTTCCAACCATGGCTTGATTGGTACTTAGAAACAACTGGTCAACGTCTAGTTGGTGGAAATGCTGCAGCTCCTGCTGGAGGACATGGCGGAGCAGATGCAACATCTGGAGCTTCTGATGCAGGTGATGCTGGAGGCCACGGTGGTGGCGCAGACGCTACAGCCGGTGCAAGTTACTAATGATAGTTTTTAGGAACCTTTATGGTTCCTTTTTTGGCTCTTTGTCAACTGTACTTGGTGGTATGTCAATCCTTCTATATGGAGTTATCGCCAGCAACGGTTTGAAAGTCTTGATTAAAGAACGTGTTGACTTCGCTCAAATGCGTAACCTCATCATCGCAAGTGCTATGTTGGTTCTTGGACTTGGAGGAGCTATCCTTAAACTCGGTCCAGTTACCCTTTCAGGAACTGCCTTATCAGCTATGACAGGAATCATCTTGAATTTGATCTTGCCATACGAAAATAAAGATTAAGAATCTAAATACACCTAAGAGTCTGGGACAAAAAGATTTTGATTTTAGGAATTCTTTATTATAAATTTTTAAAATCGATAGGTTAGACAAAAAAGCGAACAAGACAGAATTCTGAGTGTCAGATAACTTGTTTTGTTCGCTTTTTATATTTAAGGTTAGACTTTTGTCCCAGACTCTTTTTCGTATATCATAATAAAAGTGTCTTAACAAAATTATTAAAATCAAAAAACGCATAATATCAGGTATTCACATAAACCTTGATACTATGCATTTTGTTATAATATTTGCTTTATTTGGCTCAATCTCTTGTCTTACTTGCGTTTCTTCTTCGCTTTCTTCATTTTATTGGCCATGCGTTTCATGGATTGTTTCATGGCAAATTCACCGATTTTACCTTTTAGACCTCCACCAAACATCTGGCTCATATCTGGCATTCCTGCTCCTCCGAGAGCTGACAAGTCAGGCATACCACCTTGTCCCATCATTCCTTCAAGAGCAGACATATCCATTCCTCCCATATTTGGCATATTTTTAGGAAGGTTGTTTGGATTGATTCCCATTTGCTTCATCATCTTATTCATATCACCAGACATGACACCTTGCATGAGCTGTTTAGCCTGGTTAAAGTCTTTGATGAATTTATTGACTTCAACAAAGGTATTTCCAGAACCAGCAGCGATACGACGGCGACGGCTTGGATTTAACAAATCTGGATTTTCACGCTCCTCAGGAGTCATCGAAGACACAATGGCACGTTTACGAGCAATCTGACGCTCATCCACCTTCATGTTTTGAAGGGCTGGATTGTTGGCCATACCTGGAATCATCTTGAGCAAATCTTCCATTGGCCCCATGTTTTGCACCTGATCCAATTGATCGATGAAATCATTGAAATCAAAGGTGTTCTCACGCATCTTCTCAGCCATTTCAAGGGCTTTTTGCTCATCGTATTCCTGAGAAGCTTTCTCAATCAAAGTGAGCATATCCCCCATGCCAAGGATACGGCTAGACATACGGTCTGGGTGGAAGGTTTCGATATCTGTAATCTTTTCACCTGTACCAGTGAACTTGATTGGTTTTCCAGTAATGTGACGAACAGATAGAGCCGCACCACCACGAGTATCCCCATCAATCTTAGTAAGGATCACCCCAGTGACTTCTAACTGAGCATTAAACTCACGCGCAACATTGGCCGCTTCTTGACCAATCATAGCATCAACGACGAGGAGGATTTCATTTGGCTGAGCCAAGGCTTTCACATCGCGAAGCTCATTCATCAAAAGCTCATCAATCTGCAAACGACCTGCCGTATCAATCAAGACATAGTCGTTATGATTGGCTTGGGCTTGTTCCAAACCTTGACGTACAATCTCAACAGCTGGAACTTCTGTCCCAAGAGCGAAGACAGGCACATCAATCTGTTGCCCCAGAGTTTTCAACTGGTCAATAGCCGCAGGACGATAAATATCCGCCGCAATCATCAAAGGACGGGCATTTTCTTCTTTCTTGAGTTTGTTGGCCAATTTACCTGCAAAGGTTGTTTTACCAGCCCCTTGCAAACCGACCATCATGATGATGGTTGGAATCTTAGGTGACTTGATAATTTCTGCCGTATCAGAACCTAAAACAGCTGTCAGTTCCTCATCTACAATTTTAATAATTTGTTGCGCAGGATTAAGGGTATCAATGACCTCATGCCCGACTGCACGCTCACGAACTTTCTTGATAAAGTCCTTCACAACTGGTAAAGCAACGTCGGCCTCAAGCAAGGCCAAGCGAATTTCTTTGGTTGCCTCTTGGACATCAGATTCAGAGATTTTTCCTTTTTTACGTAGATTTTTAAAGACGTTCTGTAAACGTTCTGTTAAACTTTCAAATGCCATGTTTCTTCCTCTTATTCTCTATTATCAATGCTTGTTAAAATGTCTATCTGCTCCTGCAGAAAGTCATCCTTGGGATAGCGCTCCAAAATCTGGTCAAAAATCTGACTACGGACAATGTAATCCGAGTACATGTGCAATTTCATCTCATAATCTTCCAGAATCTTTTCTGTTCGCTTGATATTGTCATAGACAGCCTGACGACTAACGCCGAACTCCTCGGCAATCTCAGCAAGGCTGTAATCATCAGCGTAGTAGAGCTCGATATAATTCATTTGCTTATCTGTCAAAAGCGCTGCATAAAATTCAAAGAGCGCATTCATACGATTGGTTTTTTCAATTTCCATAACTTTTATTATACCACACATTACCCGGCAGTCCAATGACCAATCCTAACTCCTTAAAAAGTCTGTTTGCTAGAAATAAACATGTGTCTTTTATAAATTAATGCTCTCCATTTTAATTAATACAATTATTATCAGCCATTAATACTGTATTTATTTTCCCTCTTAATAAAGGCGTCTTCTCCACCTTCCAAAATATCACATACATGTTCCCTGATGTTGTATTTTTGAAGTATGAATTCAGATGTAGAATCATTATTACGGTTCTCTAAAGCACCATTTACATAATCAAACTTCTTACCATTTTGATTCGGAGAATTATCAGATTGCTGATTAGCTACAATAATATTTTCCGCATCATCAGATACAACTATATTAGGATTGTGAGTAACTATGATTATTTGTCGATTCTTTTTAGTTTTTTGATGTATTTTGTCAATTCACTATATATTGCTCTGTTATCTAAACTATCTTCAGGCTGGTCAATTAATACGGGGATTTTACTATCTGAAAACTCTAATATTAATTTTAATACAATAAACGCTTTTTTACCAGGAGACATCTGCTCAAATTTATCACCTTGATATTCAATCTCAAAACTATATTCGTAAAAATTAGTAGTGAAGAAATGTTCAATATGACTGAATTTGTCCCTGTTTCCATTAAATACAAGACTATCCTCATAAAATACTGAATCGACAACTTCATCAAAAGAATCTATCATTTTTTTCTATAAAGTCTTGCTTCGAACGACCTCGAGCACTCACATAATCAAATTCAGTATCTAAATCAATTAAAGAGAAATTGACTGAAATCTTTAAATTATCTCCACTATCATCTTCAATTTTGAAATTATTCAACGATTCAGTTCTAATATTAGAGTATTCCTTATATTTCGAAATAATTTCTTCTTTTAACTTATTGAAGTTGTCCCTTTGTTTCTCAAATGTCTCAATTTTAGCTAAAATCTCACCTTCATTCTTGATTAATGAATATGTAAATCCCATTTTCTAAACTCTGAGCCTCTTTGAATCATTGAATACAAACCTTTATACATCAAATTATCTTATACAAAACCCTATAATTACTCGAATTTCCTACAGACTATGCTAAAATTTCAGACACTATCTTTTCACGCCAACCATTTTCTATTCTGTGAAGATCCATATCTGAAAAATCATCTAAACTATCAAAAATTCTCTGCTCATTAATCTTCTTATCCAAAATATTTATAATTTCTGGAATCGTTAAAGCGAATATATTTAACCCTTTTACACTACCTTTTGTTAATGTTCCATTCAACTGAATAAATGATGTAGCTCTAAAAATATTAACTACATTATCATCTACTTCATTAGCTACAAATATTGTTTGCAACGGTTTATTAGTAGATAATGCTAAATTTACAGAATGACGTATAACTGGCTCTAACTCACCACGTTTTTGAGTTGATTTATCCATTAATGTCGCTTCAAGTAAAAGCATTTTATCGCTATATTCAATCTCAATATCCCCTTTATTACCTCCAGCATGTGATAGTGGTAGGTTATCAGCAGAAAATGTTAACTGCATGGATTTTCTAAGTTGAAACCTCTTACCTGATATATAATACCATGCAATAGCCAATATATATTCGAAAATAGTAGGAACTAAAGCATTATCCGTAACAAGCTCTTGAACCTTCTTATCATTTCTTTGAGAAATGAAACTCAAAATTTCAGATACTTTAGTGATATCAAATTCCTGTTCAACAAATTCCCTAAATTCTCTTTCCTGTTTGTCTGCTACAAATTGTTTGATATTTGCAATATCAGGAATGCCAAACTCTTCTGCAATCTGATTTTGTATTTCTAAGACTTGCCTATTAGATAACTCTAAAATATCTGATAGGCAAATATCTTGATAAAAAGAACTTTTTATATTATTTTCATATTCTTCATAACTTTCTTCACCAGATATATTAAAATTATCATTTAGTAGAGAAAAAAGTTTAGGGAAAATCCAAGGCTGACCAAGCGATACAACTCCTTGATTAAAGCTGATTACTCCAGATAAAGAAAATATTCTTTTACACATATCACTGTATTCTTTAATCAAATCATTATGCTTAGACCATGCAAACGTATAATATATATCCAAATATTGACCTGATAGCAATGAATTATCACTGTTTTTAGTTATAAATTCTTGAATAGAATCTTTATTTTTATATTTGAAAACAGCCTTACCGTCTCCAAAAGCTTTCTTAATAGCATCTTGTTTAGAAAGACTCATCATTTCTTCTAATGACTGTTCTGTCTTTTCTTCTATAAATTTTATAATTGAAAGAACAAAACTTTTATATTCTAAACTCTTATTACTATTCTTTCGATTTGGAAAAAGTTTTTTGAAGTTTGCATCCGAAAAATCTTCAATTTCAAACATTTTGTGGGCTTCAGACACTCTTTCAGGGATCAATATATGATTAGCAAATTCTTCATCTCTATACTGTTCAAAAGTTTTATTGTTATCATAAACAGATTGGTAATTATTGATAATCGCTTTGATTTTTTCTTCTGAAAAGTTTGGCTTAATGCTTTCTACTATCCATAGAAAATCTTTAACAGGAACTTTACTATATCTGTTCAAAAAAGCAAGAGCAAAACGGAAATTATAGAAGTATTTATCAGAGTTGCTATCATATATACGAAGCTTCAATAATTGCCTAAAATAAACAAGATTATCAATTGTTAAACCAAAAAGTTCTTCTAATTTATCAAAAGCTTGCTCTGTTTCAAAAATATAATTCAACCCAACTTGAGATAATTTTCTGTCATAGTTAATAAAACCAATTTTCACAAGAGCATTTGTTAGAGTTCTCCCTCTTTTGTCTAAACCAGTTATTTCATTTCTATTCAAATTCCCAAAAAGGTTAATTCCATCCTCTGTTTCAACTTTTGCAAAATCACTTAAAACTGATGAATAAAAACTTGCTTGACTTTCATTGTTCCATTTCTGATTTGACTGATTATGCTTTTGAAGAGTTTTTAAAATCTGTTTGTAGATAGGGACAACTTCTTTAACACGAATACTCGTATCACCCATATTAAAAATGCTTGTTGACTCTTTTAGCCTCATATATCACCTTTCGAATTATAGTTTGTAATCAAGACTTCAACAGTATTACTCATTTTCGCCTTAGACTGATAATTACTATTATTGTAATGGTAATCTAATACATGTAAATTATACTTTGAAGCCCATTTCATCAATTCTTTATTTTCTTTATTGTTATGAATGACAACATTAGAAAGAGCAAAATAAGCTCCCTTATCGTTTATGCTATCTAAATACTTAAACAAATCCAAATCATCCTTTAATGTCCACGCACCATTTTCATTGTAAGCGGCAGTAGTAATGCGATAAGGAGGATCTGCATATACAAAATCTCCTTTATTTACTTGATTCATAGTTTTACGAAAATCACAAGATTGGATAACAAAATTGTAATTTTGTAAACCTTGAATGAACGTAATTAGTTTAGATTTCATATTAGCGTTAAAATCACGCTTACCTACAGGAAGATTGTACTCTCCTTTATTATTAAATCTTATTTGATTGTTAAAACCAAATACAATTAATAGATAAAATAACACTTCCTTATCAAATTTATTATAATTTTTCTTATTGTAGTCTTGACGAAGTTTTAGAAAAGCTTCTTTATTATACGCCCCCAGTCCTGTAGAGCTGTTTACACCGTAGTGAGCATAGCTATATTTCTGTGTGTTCGAAAGTTTATAAACTTCTATAGCTTTCTCTACTTTATCCAAAAATACCGTTACATCTTTTTGACTTCCCAAATATTTATAAAAATCAATTACTTCCTCACTTATATCATTGACGATATACTTTTTCGTTTTTGATTTATTAATATTAGCAAGATTAACTGCCACCGTTGCTCCACCAGAGAATAAATCAATAAAATTATTGTAGCTTTCAGGAAAAAGAGGTAATAACTGAGGAAGTAATTTATACTTTCCTCCAGTATAGTTAAGAGCGCTCTTAATTAACTTTTTTTCTTTTTTTTTCTCTGGAGAAATTATGCATAAATATAGCAATTCCTTGTGATTTTCAATTTTAGACTTACCAGTTGTGAAAGGTGAGAAATCAGTTTCAAATACTTGAACCTTACCTCGTTTTGATAAAATCTCAATTATTTCTTCGTTTGAAATCTTGGCATTTGAACGGGAATTACCTTTTTTATTCATATTGTTATAGCTAACCAATATATACTTAGCATTAATGTTTAGAATTAAATCTTCAAAAGCTTGAGGAGCTTTACTTTTTGTATAATCCGAGCCTTTTTCTGAACGATTGACTGCTTTTTTCGCTACACCTTCTACATCTGGTTTTTTCCATTCAGCAATATTTTCTAAAACATGGTAGGCATTTTCATAGCCACGGGAATTATATGGAGTATCAATATAAACAAGATCTGCATAAATTTCTTTAACTAATTTATTGGCATCTTTATTATAAATTTCATTCTGATTGTTTTCATTATACTCAGGGACTCTTAAATATATTTCCTTACAATAATCCATTTTTTTCCTATAAGCGTCATAATGACCTACAGTATTAGCCACTTTATCCATAGCATACAATAGACTGGTTAGTAACATGAAATATTCTCTCTGGTTACCAGATTTATATTTTTCAATTTCTTCACGAATTGAGTCAATCTTTCCAGCATTTTCTTCAGAAAAATATGCACCACCAAAATTCTTAGAAACATAACCCTTTTTAGGAGGTAAATTATTTAATTCATCAATTATATGAGAAACTTTATGAATGTCTACATTCTCATTCGAAAACCAAGTTTGAAAAGAAACGAAATTGCTATAGAGTATATCATTCACTATAACTTTTTTATTCTGTTTTCTAAATAAGTCTGCAACAACACCTGTCCCACCAAATATATCCGCTACACTATCGATACTTCCAATATTTTCTGACACTGTCTTTAATATGAAATCAAGCATCCTTTGTTTACTTCCAAGATAACGTCGATTTCCAATTTTTAATAACTCTCTATTTGAAACATGGTATTTTACAGGAGTTTCTTCCGAAATTACTCTCATAATCTCTTGTTCATTTTCTTCTTCCCATTCATAAGCAGAACGATTATTTTTTCGAGGTTGGGAAATTATTCCTTTTTGCATCCAATTATTCAATGTCTGTCTTGTTATACCATATTTATCGGCAATTTCTTGTGTTTTCAGCATCTAGGCATCCATCTCCTTTTACAGTAATGAGTATACCATATTTGAGAGGATTATCCAACCAATAGTCTTCGTGAAATTCGGTAAAATAAAGAAAAAGAGACTAGTACAAAACTAATCTCTATGTACATAACAATATAACTGCTGTATGAAATTTGGATATTATCCCTAATCTACCACACTAGGGAGCCAATCCAAGAAGATAGCTAGCTAAATTTGAAAAAGACATGAGCCTAGCCCCAAGTAATTTCCAATTGATAGCTGGCAAAGGGTTGTCCCTCTTGATTTTGTAGTTGATAATCTAAATGAATCTTTTGCCCATCAACTTCATAATGGCTCGTTTGGATGATAAACTCCTGCATGCCCATAGGTGTGGGAATATAGGCTAAACTATCACTATCCTTTAAAAAGCGCATAATGGTCTTGGGATTGGAAAATCGGCTCATCACAAGTTCTTGACCATGAAATTTAATAACCACTTTTTCCTTTTCCCCATTATAGAAAAGCAGGTAGCTATAATCTCCTTTTTCATGCACTTCCACGTCATAAAGCTGGTCAATCACTTCCAACTGCTCATCAAACTGAATCGTATTTCGCATCCTAATCTTCACATCAAGTCCTCTTTCTTGTCTCTTGTCCTACTATTTTACCAAAAACTCTAGCTTTTTGCTATAATGGTCATATGAACGAAAAAGTATTCCGTGACCCAGTTCACAACTACATCCATGTCGATAATCAAATCATCTATGACTTGATTAATACAAAAGAATTTCAGCGTTTGCGCCGGATCAAGCAACTGGGAACTTCCAGTTATACCTTCCACGGTGGGGAGCACAGCCGCTTCTCCCACTGTCTAGGGGTCTATGAAATTGCACGACGCATCACAGAGATTTTTGAAGAAAAATATCCAGAAGAATGGAATCCTGCCGAGTCCCTCTTGACCATGACCGCTGCTCTCCTACACGACCTTGGGCATGGTGCCTACTCCCATACTTTTGAACATCTCTTTGATACAGACCATGAAGCCATTACTCAGGAGATTATCCAAAGTCCTGAGACGGAAATTCATCAAGTCCTGCTACAAGTGGCACCTGATTTCCCAGAAAAGGTTGCCAGTGTCATTGACCATACCTATCCTAACAAGCAGGTCGTGCAACTCATTTCCAGTCAAATTGATGCAGACCGCATGGACTATCTCTTGCGTGACTCCTATTTTACGGGAGCATCTTATGGGGAATTTGACCTGACTCGCATCCTCCGAGTCATTCGTCCTGTCGCAAATGGTATCGCCTTTCAGCGCAATGGCATGCATGCTATCGAAGACTACGTCCTCAGTCGTTACCAGATGTACATGCAGGTTTATTTCCACCCAGCAACACGCGCTATGGAAGTTCTCCTGCAGAATCTCCTCAAACGCGCCAAGGAACTCTATCCTGAGGACAAGGACTTCTTTGCACGAACTTCTCCACACCTCCTGCCATTCTTTGAAAAAAATGTGACCTTGTCTGACTATCTAGCTCTGGATGATGGTGTGATGAATACCTACTTCCAACTCTGGATGACCAGTCCTGACAAGATTCTCGCAGATTTGTCGCAACGCTTTGTCAACCGCAAGGTCTTTAAATCCATTACCTTTTCACAAGAAGATCAAGACCAACTCGCTAGCATGAGAAAATTGGTTGAGGATATCGGCTTTGATCCCGACTACTACACTGCTATTCATAAGAACTTTGACCTCCCTTATGATATCTATCGTCCCGAATCTGAAAATCCACGGACACAGATTGAGATTTTACAAAAGAATGGAGAACTAGCCGAACTCTCTAGCCTGTCTCCTATTGTCCAATCCCTTGCTGGTAGCCGTCACGGAGATAATCGTTTTTATTTCCCGAAAGAAATGTTGGACCAAAACAGTATCTTCGCAAGCATTACCCAACAATTTCTACACTTGATTGAGAACGATCATTTTAACTCAAATAAAAACTAGAAGAGGAAATTTATGAGTATTAAACTAATCGCCGTCGATATTGACGGAACCCTAGTCAATAGCCAAAAGGAAATTACTCCTGAAGTCTTTTCTGCCATCCAAGATGCCAAAGAATCTGGTGTCAAAGTCGTCATTGCAACTGGCCGCCCTATCGCAGGTGTTGCCAAACTTCTGGACGACTTACAGTTGAGAGACGAGGGTGACTATGTTGTGACCTTCAATGGTGCCCTTGTCCAAGAAACTGCTACAGGGCATGAGATTATCAGCGAATCCTTGACTTATGAGGATTATCTTGATATGGAATTTCTCAGTCGTAAGCTCGGTGTCCACATGCACGCTATTACCAAGGACGGCATCTACACAGCCAATCGCAATATCGGAAAATACACAGTGCACGAATCAACCCTCGTCAGCATGCCAATTTTCTACCGTACACCTGAAGAAATGGCTGACAAAGAAATTGTCAAGTGTATGTTCATAGATGAGCCAGAAATCCTCGATGCTGCGATTGAAAAAATCCCAGCCGAATTTTACGAACGCTACTCTATCAACAAATCTGCTCCTTTCTACCTCGAACTCCTTAAAAAGAATGTTGACAAGGGTTCAGCCATTACTCACTTAGCTGAAAAACTCGGATTGACCAAAGATGAAACTATGGCGATCGGGGACGAAGAAAATGACCGTGCCATGCTGGAAGTCGTTGGCAACCCCGTTGTCATGGAAAATGGAAATCCAGAAATCAAAAAAATCGCCAAATACATCACTAAATCTAATGATGAATCTGGCGTTGCCCATGCCATCCGTACATGGGTACTGTAAAAGGGAAAAATATACGAAAACCGCTCAGCTGAGCGGTTTTTAGTATCTAATTACATGCCCCCTGCCGGAATCGAACCAGCAACTACTCCTTAGGAGGGAGTTGTTATATCCATTGAACTAAGGGAGCTAGATAAAAACTCTGCTAAATGAGCAGAGTTTTTTAGTCGAATTAACGACGGATTTCTTTGATACGAGCTGCCTTACCTTGAAGAGCACGCAAGTAGTACAATTTCGCACGACGTACTTTACCGTAACGAACAACTTCGATCTTTTCAACACGTGGAGTGTGGATTGGGAAGATACGCTCAACACCTACACCGTTAGAGATTTTACGAACTGTGTAGTTTTCAGAAATGCCAGCACCTTTACGTGCGATAACAACACCTTCAAAAATCTGGATACGTTCACGGTTACCTTCGACAACTTTCGCGTGTACACGAACAGTGTCACCAGGACGGAATGATGGGATATCAGTACGAAGTTGACCTTCAGTCAAGCTTTGGATTAATGGATTCATTTTATTCTCCTATCTTTGTCAATCTTGAGGAATCTTCCTCAGCGGATAAACTGTATTTTTGTGCGTCCATTACACACAAGATACAGTTTACCAAATTTCCACAAAAAAGTAAAGAAATTTATAGCAGAATTCCTAAAAAAATCGCAACTAAACCACCTAGGTAAGTCAAAGTCAGGTAAGAATAAAAAACCTTCTTATCACTTAGCAACCTTTGGAGTTCGTCATTCAAGGTCGAAAAAGTTGTCAAACCTCCGCAAAATCCTGTTGCTAGAATAGCATAGACTTCCTTAGACTCCACATGATTGTAGAATAATCCAATCAAAAAACACCCTAAAAGATTTGCTATAAGCGTTCCAAGTGGCAATTTAGAAGATTGATTATAGCGGGAAAAGAAATAGCGCACTAAAGCTCCGCAACCACAAGCAATTGCAAGATAGACCATTACCATTTCTTCCTCCCCAGACAATAGGCTAAGAGCAGGCCAC
Organism: Streptococcus sp. 3705; assembly: GCF_013277145.1. Taxonomy (GTDB): domain Bacteria; phylum Bacillota; class Bacilli; order Lactobacillales; family Streptococcaceae; genus Streptococcus. Next base: position 26,502 of record NZ_VMMJ01000024.1, read on the forward strand.
CACCAATGCTTAAAATGAGATACAAGACTAAGCTAACATAGCGCCCTGTATCAAGCAGTTTTACAACATCAAGCATGAGACTGGAAAAGGTTGTTAGACCTCCGCAAAAACCTGTACCTAGTGCTAAAACCAAGCCCTTACTGGTTCCTTTATAGACCAGATAGCCCTTGACAAGATAAACCAAGCAGAAAATACCTAGATAGTTAACAAGAAGGGTTCCCCAAGGAAAATCTGGACTGGCTGGTAACCAAGTGGAAACTAGATAGCGGACAAGTCCGCCCAACATAGCAGCTAGAAAAATCCCTAGCGGATAAAATTGTTCTTTTTTCATTTGATATTTTTATCCTGATAATCACGCGAACGTTTGAGTATGTCCGAAAAAGTCGCGACAATAGTCTCCTGATAGCGCTTGTCCTCTACACGACTTCTAACCTTTTCAAAAATAACCGCTTCTCTCTTAGTATCTAAAATCGGTTTACCTGAAGCTTTCTTATAGGCAACTACACCCTCAACCAAATGCATTCGTTCTTCTAAGAGCTTGACGATTTGGTCGTCGATTTGATCAATTTCTTGACGAATACTATCTAAATCCATACAGTCTCCTCCTTTATTTGAATTATTGTATCAAAAAGCCACTAAATAGGCTAGTAAAATCCCAAGTCACGATAAGAAAAATGCACTGATTGATTGCATCAGCGCACGTTTATGCTTATCCTACTTTAGCAGCCAATTCTTCTGCGAATTGTTCTAAGCGTTCAATATCTTCCTCCTCGGCAGAAAGATCAACTTTAACACACTCTGAACCTTTTTCTGCTCCTGTTGACACAAAGACACGATCAAAGTCATCAACAGCCTTACAGAATTCATCGTAGAAGGTGTCACCTGAACCAACCACTCCGTAGATTTTACCATTCAAATTGAGATCAGCTAGGTCTTCGTAGAAGTCCATCATCTCATCTGGCAATTCTCCATCACCATAAGTATAGGTCGCAACGATAGCGATGTCTGCTTCCAAGAAGTCTGAAGCGTCAACAGTTGTACATTCATCAACATCGACATCCAAGCCCAAGTCACGTAATTTGTCTGCTACAATATCTGCAATTTCTTCGGTATTACCGGTCATACTGGCAAATACAATTTTTGCTAATGCCATATCGTCCTCCTCAATTTATCTTTCTCCATTATATCACATCTTTTTCATTTTAAAAATAAAAATTCTTGTGCTACAATGAAATGAGAAAGAATTGAGGTTATTTATGGACATTTGCCATCAAATTTTAGAAAAAATTAAAGAATACGACACGATTATCATTCATCGTCATATGAAACCAGACCCTGATGCCTTGGGAAGTCAGGTGGGATTGAAAGCTCTTCTCAAACATCATTTCCCAGAAAAAACCATCAAAGCAGTTGGTTTTGATGAACCAACTCTTACTTGGATGGCTGAGATGGATCTTGTTGAAGATAGTGCCTACCAGGGAGCACTTGTCATCGTCTGTGATACGGCGAATACTGCTCGTATTGATGATAAACGCTATATTCAAGGTGATTTTCTCATTAAAATTGACCACCATCCAAATGATGATGTATACGGTGACCTATCATGGGTGGATACTAGTTCAAGTAGCGCTAGTGAGATGATTACCTTATTTGCAGAAACAACTCAACTGTCCTTGTCAGATCGCGCTGCTGAGTTGCTCTTTGCAGGAATTGTTGGTGATACAGGTCGCTTCCTCTACCCTTCTACGACTGCACGAACTCTTCGCCTTGCTGCTTATTTGAGAGAACAGAACTTTGACTTTGCGGCTCTCACTCGCAAAATGGACACTATGAGTTACAAAATTGCTAAACTGCAAGGCTACATCTACGACCATCTGGAAGTGGATGAAAATGGTGCTGCTCGTGTTATCCTGAGTCAGGAAATCTTAAAACGATTCAATGTCACCGATGCTGAAACTGCAGCCATTGTCGGTGCACCTGGACGTATTGACAGCGTCAGTCTCTGGGGAGTTTTTGTGGAGCAGGCTGATGACCACTACCGCGTTCGCTTACGCAGTAAAATCCATCCTATCAATGAAATTGCCAAAGAACATGATGGTGGAGGCCACCCTCTGGCAAGCGGTGCTAATTCCTATAGCCTAGAAGAAAACGAAATCATCTACCAAAAGTTAAAAAACTTGCTTAAAAACTGATAAAATACTTGCCAAACTTTTCAGAATCTGATAGACTAGTAAGGTAACAATCTATGGCTCGCAAAGAGACCATGGCAGAAAGGAAATATTGCAAAATGAAAAAAGATATCCATCCAGAATATCGCCCAGTTGTCTTCATGGACACAACTACTGGTTACCAATTCCTTAGCGGTTCAACAAAACGCTCTAACGAAACAGTTGAGTTCGAAGGCGAAACTTACCCATTGATCCGTGTGGAAATTTCATCAGACTCACACCCATTCTACACTGGACGTCAAAAGTTCACTCAAGCAGATGGACGCGTGGATCGTTTCAACAAAAAATACGGTCTCAAATAATGATAGAAAGACAGCTTCGGCTGTTCTTTTTTATTTCTTGAAATCAACTGCTGTTTTCATATTCCAGACTCAAAAAAACTTTGCACTCTAGCTAACCATGCGATGGTTTCCAGAGTACAAAGTTTTTTATTAGACTTCCTGCGAAATTAGAATTCTAGTTCACAGTTGATAATTCCAGCAATCAAATTCATTCGTAATCCAAATCGTTTACGTCGATTTCGAGAGGTTGTTGAAAACATTTTAAACGTTTTTACTTTGGCAAAAATATTCTCAACCTTAATTCTCTCTTTAAATAGCATATGATTATAGGATTTATCTTCAAGAGTTAGTGGCTTAAGTTTGTTTGATTTCCTCAGAGTTTACGCTTGTGAATACATCTTCATGATCCCTTGATAACCACTGTCTGCTAAGATTTTACCAGCTTGTCCAATATTTCTGCGACTCATTTTGAACAATTTCATATCGTGGCAATCGTTACAGACAAAGGGAGCTTTATCGAGTAGAGGGCAAGAAAGGTTGTTAGAGGTAGAGTCTCTAATTTGTTTATTTCGTTTGACTTCTTTAGAAACAGTAGTCGGGTCTTTTAGAATAAGTTGCCCGATAGCTTTGAAGATTTCACCGCGCCCTAAGTCTAGTTGGATATCATTACGGTCTGAAAGGGTAAGGTATTTATATTTTGTCATAGTGGACCTCATTTCTAACTCAAACGTCTCATACTTAATTCCACCATAAGAATCCGTTTTAGACTAATTTCCACTTCGGCTAGCTAAATGGAAGTTACTTTGAGAAGTTACCCCAAGCACAATTCTTAGATTCTCTCAGAAAAAGATTAGACTTTTAACCCCAAAATTGATAAAATAGGAAAGAAAATAAGATAAAAGGAAACTGTAAATCACCATGATGAACATGCAAAACATGATGCGTCAAGCACAAAAACTTCAAAAACAAATGGAACAAAGCCAAGCTGAACTTGCAGCTATGCAATTTGTTGGCAAATCTGCTCAAGATCTTGTTCAAGCGACCTTAACTGGAGATAAGAAAGTTGTCAGCATTGACTTCAATCCAGCTGTCGTTGACCCAGAAGACCTCGAAACCCTTTCTGATATGACCGTTCAAGCCATCAACTCTGCTCTTAAACAAATCGATGAAACGACTAAGAAAAAATTAGGTGCTTTCGCCGGGAAATTGCCATTCTAATAAAAAAGGCTCTGTAATATTTATAGTGGGTAAATCCCTATGGATCTTATGGAGCCTATTTTTGTGTAGAAAAAAGCCCCATACGACCTATAATGAAAAGCGATCAAACAACTCATTAAAAAGAATCATATGGAACAACTACATTTTATCACAACTGCTTGATATTGAAAACTTTTTTCTCATACTAAGCCCTAGACGCTAAAATCGTTCTTAATCTTTTTTACCATTTGTTATTATATTCCTAAATCCCGGCTAAAGCAGTCCACCAGACTGTTCTACTTCAATACTTAATGCAAGTTGTAAGTCATGCCAAGCCATGAAGCAATTTAATCAAAGATTTCATGAGTACATAGTCATCAAACTCTGCTAATATCATAGTAGTAAACTATTGTATCGCCGACTTTTCGTATGTGCTTACCTACTAAAAAGATTATAGAGACACTCTTGAGTTGCTAAGAAGAATGAAAGTACCACTATAATCTCTTACAGTTTTACTTCTAAAGTAAGGTTTTGCGTACTCATTGAGAAGAATCTAAAGCTAGCCTATCCTCGCTTTCAGGCTTTTATTAGAATCTTTCTAAAGAAAGCATCACCGCCCTTCAACTACCCTATTCTAACGCCAAACTGGAAGCGACCAATAATCTCATCAAACTTATCAAACGCAATGCATTTGGTTTTCGAAACTTTGAAAATTTCAAAAAACGGATTTTTATCGCTCTGAACATTAAAAAAGAAAGGACGAAATTTGTCCTTTCTCGAGCTTAGCTTTTCTTCAACCCACTACAATTGACAAAGAGCCTTTAATTTTAAAGACTTTTTCCCAGCCTCTTTATATATCTGTCAATGGTGTTGCGGTATCTGGTGAGGTATCATAAACCTTAAAGTCCACTCCGACTCCCAGATCAGCTTGTGCTAGCTGATTGACCATGGTCATGTGAGCCAGCTCCTTGATATTGTTCTCTTTAGACAAATGTCCCAGGTAGATTTTCTTAGTGCGGTTTCCTAGCGTCCGAATCATGGCTTCAGCACCGTCCTCGTTAGAAAGGTGACCAAGATCCGATAGGATTCGTTGTTTGAGTCGCCAAGCGTAAGAACCTGCTCGCAAAATCTCTACATCATGATTGGACTCGATAAGATAACCATCTGCATTCTCGACAATCCCTGCCATACGGTCACTAACATAACCTGTATCTGTCAAAAGGACAAAACTCTTATCATCCTTCATAAAGCGATAGAACTGCGGTGCGACTGCATCATGGCTCACACCAAAACTCTCGATGTCGATATCTCCAAAGGTTTTGGTTTTGCCCATTTCAAAGATATGCTTTTGCGAAGAATCCACCTTGCCAAGATACTTGCTATTTTCCATAGCCTGCCAGGTCTTTTCATTGGCATACAAATCCATACCATACTTGCGAGCTAAAACACCTACTCCATGAATATGGTCAGAATGTTCATGCGTAATCAGGATAGCATCCAAATCTTCTGGCTTGCGATTAATTTCAGCAAGTAAGCTGGTAATTTTCTTGCCCGACAAGCCTGCATCCACTAAAAGTTTCTTTTTTGGGGTTTCCAGATAAAAGGAATTTCCACTGGATCCCGACGCTAAAATACTGTATTTAAAGCCTATTTCACTCATTCTGGTTTTCTATTTCGTCCTCCCATACTTCTTCTTTCACTGCATCCTTATCATAAGGGAGCACAATGGTAAAGGTTGATCCCTTACCATATTCACTCTTAGCCCAAATAAAGCCCTTATGTTGTTTGATAATCTCTTTAGCGATAGCTAGTCCTAAACCAGTACCACCTTGGGCACGACTTCTAGCACGATCCACACGATAAAAACGGTCAAAGATACGTGGTAAATCCTGCTTAGGAATGCCTAAACCATGGTCAGAAATGGATAAAATCATCTGGTCTTCAGTTGTCTTCATTCTGACAGTGATTTTACCCCCATCTGGCGAATACTTAATGGCATTATTTAAAATATTGTCGACAACCTGCGTCATCTTATCTGTATCAATTTCCATCCAGATAGAATTGATAGGATAATCCCTCACTAACTCATATTTTTTCTCCTTTTCCTGTCCTTTCATCTTGTCAAAACGATTGAGGATAAAAGTAATAAAGGCAGTGAAGTTAATCAGTTCCACATCCAAGTGACTAGTGGCGTTATCAATCCGTGAAAGATGAAGGAGGTCCGTCACCATGCGCATCATACGGTTGGTTTCGTCCAGAGACACCTTGATGAAGTCTGGTGCTACAGTTTCACACAAAGCTCCCTCATCCAAGGCTTCAAGATAGGATTTTACGCTAGTCAGAGGAGTCCGTAACTCATGGCTAACATTGGAAACAAAGAGTCTTCGTTCGCGTTCTTCCTTCTCCTGCTCCGTCGTATCATGCAAAACAGCCACCAAACCTGAAATAAAGCCAGACTCTCGACGTATCAAGGCAAAGCGAACTCGAAGGCTCAGATATTCGCCATTGATGTCTTGGGAATCTAGCAACAATTCTGGACTTTGGGTAATTAAATCACGCAATTCATAGTCTTCTTCTATCTTGAGCAATTCTAAAATGCTTCTATTCAGAACATCTTCTTTAACCAGCCCCAGTTGCTTCTTGGCTGTATCGTTAATCATGATAATCTGCCCCCGACGATTGGTCGCAAGAACCCCATCTGTCATATAAAAAAGAATACTATTTAGTCTCTTACTCTCTTGTTCTAGATTTTCCTGAGTGAGACGAATAACCTCCGACAAGTCATTCAAATTATTGGTAATATTGGTGATTTCAGACCCACCTTGCATATCAAGAACCTTGGAATAATCTCCTGCAATCAAATCTTTAACCTTTTGATTGATTTGCTTCAATCGAATATTATCACGTCTATTTTCCAGTAATAGAAGAGTCACAACAAGGATGAAACCTAACAAAATCAGGATAAAGATAAAATCTCTGGTAAAAATGGTTTGTTTCAGTAAATCAAGCATTATTTCTCATGTAATACCCTACACCACGGCGCGTCAAGATATACTCTGGTCGGCTAGGCGTATCTTCAATCTTCTCACGCAGACGTCGGACAGTCACATCAACTGTACGGACATCACCAAAATAGTCATAACCCCAGACAGTCTCAAGCAAGTGTTCGCGCGTAATGACTTGACCTGTATGCGATGCCAAATGATACAAAAGCTCAAACTCACGGTGGGTTAAGTCTAGTTCTTCGCCATATTTTTTAGCCACGTAGGCGTCTGGAACAATTTCTAAATCCCCAATTTGGATAGGTTGAGGTTTACTTTCTGCTTCCTGCCCATCTACTGGCATAGGTTGAGAACGACGCAACAAAGCTTTAACACGCGCCTGCAACTCACGATTTGAGAAGGGTTTGGTTACATAGTCATCTGCTCCAAGCTCTAAACCGATAACCTTATCAAATTCACTGTCTTTAGCCGACAGCATAATAATAGGTACACTACTTGTCTTGCGAATGGTCTTAGCAACTTCTAAACCATCAATTTCTGGAAGCATCAAATCCAGAATAATAATATCTGGCTGCTCTGCTTCAAATTGCTCTAACGCTTCACGACCGTTAAAAGCAGTTACAACCTCGTAACCTTCCTTGGTCATATTAAACTTGATAATATCCGAGATTGGTTTCTCATCATCTACAATTAGTATTTTTTTCATATGTTCACCTTTTTCTCTACTATTATACCAAAAAAATAACAAGAAGACACGATAGCTAGTCTTGGCTACTGTCTAAGTTGGCTTTTGCATAAGCCTGCCAGATTTTTTGTTGGGGTTTGGCAAGTGGGTAATTCTTGAACTCTTCTGGTGAAAGCCAGCGAACTTCCCTATCTGAAAAATCATGGTAGTCACTCACCTGACCTGTTACAATTTGAACATGCCATTTACGATGACTAAAGACATGCTTGACAGTCTCAAAATAAACATCAAACCAAGCAACATCTAGGTCATAGTCCTGCTGGAAACTCTCCTCTGGACTGGGGCCAAAGTTTACACTTTCTTCCGCAACCTGATGAAAGAGGTCAAACTGCTCTTCTTGCGAAAAATCATCAACTTCTACCAGTGGGAAATGCCAAAAACCTGCCAATAGCTTTTCGCTTTCATTTTTTTCAAGCAAAAATTGTCCCTGACTATTCTTTACCACCAAGGCTTTTAGATAAATAGGAACTGGCTTTTTCTTGGGAGCCTTAATTGGATAACGGTCCATGGTTCCATTCTGATATGCTGCACTGAAGTCCTTAACTGGGCTTTCTTCTGGTCTGGGATTTACAGGAGCCTCAATATCAGACCCTAAATCCATCAAAGCTTGATTAAAGTCGCCTGGACGATCCTGATCAATCAAGATTTCCATCATTGCCTGAAAAATTTTGCGATTACTTGGAATCCCAATATCATGGTTGACTTCGAACAGACGGGCCAAAACACGCATAACATTACCATCTACAGCTGGCTCAGGCAAATTAAAAGCGATACTGGAAATGGCTCCTGCTGTGTAAGGGCCAATCCCTTTCAAACTGGAAATTCCTTCATAGGTGTTTGGAAATTGGCCCCCAAAGTCAGTCATAATCTGCTGGGCTGCAGCCTGCATATTACGAACTCGAGAATAATAACCCAAACCTTCCCAAGCCTTCAACAAACGCTCTTCAGGCGCATTCGCCAAACTTTCCACTGTTGGAAACCAGTCCAAAAATCGTTCGTAATAAGGAATAACTGTATCCACCCTGGTCTGCTGGAGCATGATTTCAGATACCCAGATATGATAAGGATTTTTACTTCTACGCCAGGGTAAATCTCTTTTGTTTTCATCATACCAGTTGAGAAGTTTCTTACGAAAAGAAATGATCTTTTCCTCCGGCCACATGGCGATACCGTATTCTTTCAAATCTAACATATCTCTAGTATAACACAGAAGACTCTAACTGTCCTTTTCCCAGTATTAAAAAGCCTCTTCCCAAGTGAAAGAGGACTGATACTCAATGAAAATCAAAGAGCAAACTAGGAAGCTAGCCGCAGGTTGCTCAAA
>NZ_VMMJ01000025.1:0-34417 GCF_013277145.1 Streptococcus sp. 3705
CAATGAAAATCAAAGAGCAAACTAGGAAGCTAGCCGCAGGCTGTACTTGAGTACGGCAAGGTAAAGCTAACGTGGTTTGAATTTGATTTTCGAAGAGTATTAGGCGATTTCCAGTAGCTTCTCTAATAAGAAAAAGGCTGGAATTTTATAATCCCAACCTCTTTTCATACTCAATGAAAATCAAAGATCAAACTAGGAAACTAGCCGCAGGCTGTACTTGAATACGGCAAGGCGACGTTGACGTGGTTTGAATTTGATTTTCGAAGAGTATCAGTTATTATTTCCAGTTTAAAATAGCACTCAAGCCATAGTGATCACTGACTTGCGGACTATTGTTACCATCAAATACAACATGTAAATTTTCTACCTCTAACTCTTTGGTAGTAAAAACATAGTCGATTCGAAGGGGTTCAGTGTTCCCTTTCCATCCATCTATTTCTGGTGGAACAGTATAGCTACCACTTTTCTCTTGAGCAACTTCAAAAGCGTCTTGTAAGCCCAATGGACTAGCTAAAATAGCTTGGTAGCCTTCCTTACCGGCTGGGTTGTTGAAATCTCCAGCTAGCAAAAGTGGCTTATTCAATTCTTTCAAGACAGCTTCAAATCGTGCCCATTCTTCTTGGAAACCTTTATCCCACCAAGAAAGGTGGACACTTGCAACTGCAAGCTCCTTACCATCAACTACAGTTTCAGCCAAGGCAACACGGCGAGTATGATAGTCTGTTGGATCATCCACATCTGAAACCAAAATTTCTCTGGCTTCAATAGGTGTTTTAGACAAGATAGCTACACCTTCGTGGTAGCGATCATAACCGATATGGTTATAGGCCCAGGTCCAGTAGTAATTTTTCCCTTGCTCAGACAACTTTTCAACCAAGAGTCTAACATAGTGATCTTGGTGAATAGGCTCAGCTGCTGGCAAAGCTTGATAAAGATCATTGACCTCCACCTCTGGCGATGTGATCTCCTGATTGATTTCTTGGAAACAAATCAAATCATAGTCTTTTTCAAGAATATCCTCAAGCAAAATCTGGAATTTTTCCTCTGCTTCTTTTTCCATCCAACTGTGAGTATTGAGTGTTAAAAATTTCATGCTTTTCTCCCAAAATAAGAGGTTGGAATACAGCTTCCAACCTCAAGTATATTACAATTCTACTTTAGCAACTGCTGTTTTAGCTGCAAGAGAACCTGTTTTTTCTAATTTAACTGATTTAATTGCATCACCATTTGTGAAGACAACTACTGTTGAAGTTTCACGTCCTGCTGCACGGATAGCATCCAAGTCAGCTGTGACAAGGAGATCTCCTGCTGCAACTTTTTGTCCTTCAGCAACATGAACTGTAAATGGTTTACCTTCAAGACTTACTGTGTCCAAACCAATGTGAACCAATACTTCAAGACCTGCTTCAGTCACAATACCAAGAGCATGTTTTGTTGGGAAGATGCTTGATACAGTACCTGAAACTGGAGATACGATATTTCCATTTGCTGGTTCTACTGCAAATCCATCACCCATCATTTTTTGAGCAAATACTGGATCTTTTACTTGTTCCAAAGCAACAACTTGACCGTCTGCTACTGAGTAAACTTCCTCAGTAAGACCTTTGAAGTGAACAGTGTTTTGTTGTGCTTCAGTCATTTGGCTTGGAAGAGTTTCAGGAATGATTTCACCTGAATCAAGGATATCTTGGATATCAGATTTCAATACGTCTGCTTTTGGACCGTAGATAGCTTGAACCCCTTGTCCTTTCATGACAAGACCCATAGCTCCTTCTGCTTTCCATTGCTCTGCATTTCCTACTTTATCTGCATCTTTAACAGTTACACGAAGACGAGTCATACATGCGTCAACATCAACGATGTTTGCACGTCCACCAAGAAGGTTGATAATGTTTACAGCTTGAGAGCCTGCTGCAACTTTTACTTCGCTACTAGACTCTTCTGAACCTTCAGCAGTTTCGTAGTTTCCGTTACGCCCTGGAGTTGCGTAGTTGAATTTTTGAATCATGAAGTTTGCGATAAAGTACATGATTACGGCAAAGAGAACAGTTACCCAAACGAAGTTAATGATATCCATACCGATACCAGCATTAATTGCTAGTGGTGTACGAGTCAAGAACTCGATTGAACCGAATGAGTGGACACGTAGGTTTACTACGTCAGCCATAGCGAAGGCAGCACCTTGAACAAGTGAGTAAACAAGATACATAGGTGTTGCTACAAACATGAACATGTATTCGATTGGTTCAGTAACCCCTGTCAAGAATGTTGCAAGAGCTGTCGCAATCATCATACCTTTGTATTTGTGTTTCTTGTCAGCATCAACATTACGGTAGATAGCCACAACCACACCCATCAAGATACCGAATGAACCGATCATTTGTCCAACTTTGAAACGAGCTGGATGTACTGTATCTAACAAGTGTTGGTATTGACTAGCATCAGTACCTTTAAGGTTTACAAGGTCTGTTACCCATGCAAGCCAAAGTGGATCTTGACCAAATACTTGACTACCTTTAGCTGCACCAGTTAAGACATCATAAGTACCACCAAGAGCTGTGTAGTTCATTGGGATAGTCAACATGTGGTGAAGACCAAATGGCAAGAGCAAACGTTCCAATGTACCATACAAGAATGGTGCAAGGATTGGAGCAGTTTCTTGTGAGTTGGCAATCCAGATACCAAAGCTATTGATACCAGTTTGCACAAGTGGCCAGAAAGCAGCAAGTACAATTGCAGCAATTATTGAACGAAGAATAACTACAAATGGTACAAAACGTTTTCCGTTAAAGAATGAAAGTGCATCAGGAAGCTTACGGAAGTTATAGTATTTATTGTAAGCAGTTGCTCCAATAAAACCAGAAATAATCCCTACGAATACACCCATGTTAAGTGCTGGAGCTTCCATAACACTAATGAAGTAATCAGCAACTTTGATTGATCCACCAAAGAGAGTTGTTACCATAGCTTCTGGATTTTTCAACATATCTCCTGATACACCAAAGATTGTACCAGTGATACGGTTGATTAGGATAAAGGCAAGACCAGCGGCGAAAGCACCACCAGCACGTTCTTTAGCCCAGCTACCTCCAATGGCTAGGGCGAACAAGATATGAAGGTTAACGATAACCCCCCAACCGATTTGTTCTAGTACACCACCAGTAATAACAAGTGGTGCAAAGGTTGGGTTAATCATCACGATAGACTTACCGATTGAAATCATCAAACCAGCAGCCGGCATAACCGCGATAACCACCATCAAAGCCTTACCGAATTTTTGCCAAAATTCGAAAGACAAGACATTTTTGAATGTATCTTTCATCATTCAAATCTCCTTTATTTTTATTTAGGCAAACGTTTTACGAAAACGTTTGCACCTTTTATGATTTAATTATACCACTTTATTTTTTTTTGTAAAGGCTTTTATAAAAAAAATTACACTTTTTCAAAAAAATTTCCAGTGCAAAATTTCAAGTTCAAATTAGTCATCAAGAAGTCTTCTCTGGGAGACTTCTTTATACTCTTCGAAAATCTCTTCAAACCACGTCAGCGTCGTCTTACCGTATATATGTGACTGACTTTCTACAACCTCAAATCAGTATTTTGAGCATCCTGTGGCGAGCTACCTAGTTTGCTCTTTGATTTTCATTGAGTATTAGAAGTCCCTTTTCAAAAACTCTTGTAGCAAAAAAGGAGATTTTACAACCTCCTCATAAAAGTAATTATTTTACCTAAATCTTCAAGAATCGGCGCATGGATATTCCTGATCCCAATGAACCAATGAAAATTCCAATCACAAATAGTAGGGCAATCATCAAAGGACTAAATAAATCTGGACTAATCATGGATAGATTTTGCCCTACCAACGATTTGTTGACAGATTGGTAAACCATTTGATAAACAATAAAGACCAAAACAGATGGTGCGATAGCTCCCAATAAACCGATAAAGGCTCCTTCTAACAAGAACGGTCCACGGATATAACTGTTTTTAGCTCCGACCAAGCGCATGATTTGAATTTCGCGACTGCGGGAAATAATGGTAATACGAATGGTATTTGAAATCAAGAAAACTGCGACAAAAATTAACAAAGCAGCAATCCCTAGTCCCCAAACACGGATAAATGAAGCTAACTTGAAGAGTCTTTCTGTATTGGCACCGCCATCTTGAACCTCAGAGACACCTTCAATTTTTTTAGCATCTTCGGCTATAGTTTTTACATCATTTGGAGTGTTTGCCTCTACAATATAGGCATCATAGAGAGGATTGGCATCTCCTTCAAAGATTTTCCAGTTATCTCCCATTGTCTCGGTTAATTTTTCATATTGTTCTTCTTTACTTGAAAAGGTAACACTCTTAACCGTAGACATGTTCTTCAAAGAATCATATACCTTGTGGTAGTCATTATTTGTAACAGTTTGACCTTCTTTTTCAATTGTCTGACTGTTATCTTCCACATCCTTTCGGATATAAACTACTACACGGACATTATTTTCAATATCTGTAGCTAGTTTCGCTGTATTGAAAATAACAGAAGCAAATATTGCCACTAAGGTCAAAGTAATCATGACTGAACTGACAGCAGCTACTGTCATCCAACCATTTCGTTTCAAACTTTTTAAGGCTTCAAATAAATGGCGAAAAAATCTACTAATCATCGTATCCATACTCTCCTTTTGATTCGTCACGAACGACACGGCCATTTTCAATGGCAATGACACGGTGGCGCAAGGTATTTACAATCTGGCTATTATGAGTCGCCATCAAAATAGTTGTCCCTTGTAGGTTAATCCGTTCCAAGAGATTCATAATTTCCCATGAATTGTCAGGATCCAGGTTTCCTGTTGGTTCATCGGCTATCAGTACTTTGGGATTATTTACAATGGCACGCGCAATCGCAATCCGCTGTTGCTCCCCACCTGAGAGTTCATTGGGGAAAGAACGAACCTTGTGCTTCAAGCCAACCAAGTCCAAAACTTCCATCACTCGTTTTTTGATATTACGGCGATTTTCCCCGATTACTTCCATAGCGTATGCAATATTCTCATAGACCGTTTTCTTTGGCAAGAGTTTATAATCCTGGAAGACAACCCCAACACTACGACGTAGAAGCGGGACATCTTTCTTTTTAATCTTAACCAGATTAAAACCAGCAACTGATAGGCTTCCTTTATCGATTTTTACTTCACGATACAGAGAACGAATAAAAGTTGACTTACCTGCTCCTGAAGGTCCTACGATGTAAGCAAATTCCCCCGGTTGAACGCTGACCGAAACACCGCGTAGGGCAGTCGTTCCGTTGTCGTATTTTTTGACGACATCTCTCATTTCAATGATTGACATATGAGTTCCTTTCTATCTTAGCTAATGCGCCACTTGAGATAGGCATCGATAAAACCATCTAGGTCCCCGTCCATAACCTTATCTACCTGAGCAACCTCAAAGCTAGTTCGGTGATCTTTTACCATAGTATAAGGTGTGAAGACATAAGAACGAATTTGGCTTCCCCATGTGATTTCTTTTTTCTCACCCTTGAGGGAATCTACCTCCGCAGCTTTCTTCTCTTGCTCCATTTGATAGAGTTTAGCCTGCAACATCTTCATAGCTCGATCTCTATTTCCATACTGGGTACGATCCACTGTTGATTGGACAACAATTCCAGTTGGAATGTGGGTTAAACGTACACCTGTTGAAACCTTGTTGACGTTTTGTCCACCGGCACCACCTGAACGGAAGGTATCCATCTTGATGTCATCTTCCCGGATTTCCACTTCAATGGTATCGTCCAACTCAGGCATCACTTCTACAGATGTGAAAGAGGTATGACGACGTTTGGCAGAGTCGAACGGCGAAATTCGCACCAAACGGTGCACACCCATTTCTGACTTGAGAAGGCCGTAGGCATTAGGACCTTCAAATGATAAGGTTACCGACTTAATACCTGCCTCATCACCTGCTTGGTAATCCAATACTTCCACTTTAAAGCCTTTAGCATTACCATAACGAGTATACATACGAAGCAACATATCGCCCCAGTCCTGCGCCTCAGTACCACCAGAACCTGGATGGATTTCCAAGATGGCATTGTTGTGGTCATAAGGTTCTGACAAGAGTAGAGTCATCTCGTAGCTGGTCATCATCTTATCAAGTTCGGATAACTGCGTTATCAATTCTTCATGCACCGACTCATCTTCAGATAAAAAGTCCAATAAAATTTCAACTTCATCCTGCAACTCTTCCATTTTGTGGAAGGTGTTGTAGGTGTTTTTTAATTCATTTAATTCTTGCGACGTTTTTTGGGCCGCGATATTATCGTTCCAAAAATCAGGTTCAGTCATCTTATTTTCCAAGATGGCAATCTCTTCCTCTAGACCTTCTAGGTCAAAGAGACCCCCTGAAAGAAGATAATTTTTCACGATTTGTGTCAATTTTCTGACGGATTACTGAAATGTCCATAAATACTCCTTTTTTACATCATTTCATTATAGCATATTTTATCATTTCTTTCCATCTTTTGCTATAATCCCTTTTTTATGAAAAAAGAAGCCTTTGGGCTTCCCTTTTTACAAGACTTTTGCTGAAGTGCGAGTGATTTCTTCCACTTGAATACCATTTGCTTCAAATTTTTCTTTCAAGGCTGGTAAATCAATTGATCCATCGATTTGAACTTCGATAATCACCTTACCATCCTTACGCGGAATATTGACTATATGAGAGATATTCAAATTTTCTTCAACGATTAGAGAAACAATCTTACTAAGAACGCCAACTTCATCTTCTGTAACAAAGCGCACACGAATTCCTTCTTCACCATAACCAGCAATTTCAAGAAAGGCTTGGAAAACGTCACGGTCCGTAATAACTCCGTATACTTGATGATTATCTACGACAGGAAGAATACCAATCTTGTTTTTCAACATCAGATAAGTTGCATCTTCTAGACTCGCATAGCCTGAAACAGTGACAACGTCACGAATCATGACATCTTTTACTTTTGTCTTATTCAGAAGATAGTTCATCTCATAGATAGAAAGACTTGTTGCTTTGGATGGACTAGCTTGCGCAATGGTTCCTTCAGTCACCAAACCAACCAATTGATCATTTTCGATAACAGGCAAGCGGTGCAACCCTTGCTCTCTCATCAAATCTGCTGCATGAGATACTGTTGTATCTGGACTAATATACACTACCTTGCGGGTCATAAAATCTTTAACTGCCATGAGACTTCTCCTTTTCTATTCTTATCCCTATTATACAATCTTTTTGTAAATCTATCAAACGCTTACATTTCTTTTTCAAAATTCAGAAAAGTATGAATAAGCTAGCAAAAAGAGCTCTAAAATCGAGCTCTGTGAATGAAGGTTAGAAACGTTTCATTCGATTTTTTCAATTATTAGAAATTAAGCTTTCAATGTAGATGAATATTGCTTTGCAATCTAAATATGCCGACTAAAAAGGTCCACTGGACTATAATGATGATTACTTCGTAATTTCCATCCGCAACCTAAACTAGTCTCCCAGACTATGCGAAGATTACTTCGTAATCCTTATCCACCGACTAAAAAGGTCCACTGGACTATAATGATGATTACTTCGTAATCTTCATCCACCGACTAAAACAATCCACTGGATTTGATGATTGCTTCGCAATCTCTATTCACCGACTAAAAAGGTCCCCCGGACCTTTTTAGCCACCTAGATATGCTTTTCTGACTTCTTCTGATGAAGCGAGTTCTTTTCCTGTTCCGGATAGGACGATTTTTCCTGTTTCCAGCACATAGCCTCGGTCAGAGATTGCGAGTGCCTTATTAGCATTTTGTTCAATCAAGAGGACGGTTGTTCCTTGCTTCTGGATGTCTTGAATGATATCAAAAATCTCTTGGATAAAGATTGGGGCAAGTCCCATTGATGGTTCATCTAAAAGAAGAAGTTTTGGTGTTGACATGAGGGCGCGTCCCATGGCAAGCATTTGTTGTTCTCCTCCTGAAAGAGTAGCTGCATCTTGGTTCTTCCGTTCTTCAAGACGAGGAAAGCGTGAAAAGACCTTCTTCAAGTTAGCTTGATTTTCTTCACGATTTTTCTTCAAGAAAGCTCCCATTTCAAGATTTTCCATAACAGTCAAGCCAGGAAAGACGTGGCGGCCTTCTGGAACTTGTGAAAGACCACCTGCCACGATTTTTTGAGCTGGCATTTTTTGGATTTCTTGATCTAAAAATTCAATCTTTCCTGAACTCGGTCTAACCAAACCAGACAAGGTACGGAGAATGGTTGTCTTACCTGCACCATTGGCACCGATAAGGGAAACGACTTCTCCTTCATTCACTTCAAAGCTTACATCACGGACTGCTTGGATCATGCCGTAATGCACAGAAAGATTATCAACTTTTAACATAGACATTAGGCTTCACCTCCTAGATAAGCTTCGATAACGCGTTTATTGGTCTTAATTTCTTCTGGAGTTCCCTGAGCAATCAAACGACCGTATTCGAGTACGTAGATGCGTTCTGTTACTTCCATGACCAGATTCATATCGTGTTCAATCAGCATGATCGTAATTTTAAATTCATCTTTGATGCGACGAATTAACTCAGTCAATTCGGCTGTTTCCTGCGGGTTCATACCTGCTGCTGGTTCATCTAAGAAGAGAATTTTAGGTTCCGTAGCGAGGGCACGAACAATTTCCAAACGACGTTGTTGTCCGTAGGCAAGATTTTTAGCAAGCGTTTCTGCATCACCATCTAAATCAAAGATTTTCAACAATTCCAAAGCCTTAGCCTTTAATTCTTTTTCACTCTTGTAAAAAGCTGGTAAGCGTAAGAAACTAGCAAAAACATGTTGTTTGTGATGGTTGCCAAAAGCAATCAAAACATTGTCCAAAACTGTTAAATCTTTAAAGAGACGGATATTTTGGAATGTACGTCCAAGTCCCAAAGAAGCAATCTTATAAGGTGACTTTCCATTCAAAAGGTGACCATCTAGGGTTACTGTTCCCTCGCTTGGTTCATAAACACCCGTCAAGAGGTTGAAAAGAGTGGTTTTCCCAGCTCCGTTTGGACCGATTAGTCCAACCAGTTCCCCTTCGTTCAATTCAAGAGTCACATCTCCAACAGCTGTTAGACCGCCAAAATGTTTGGTTAACTGTTTTACTTCAAGTAATGCCATTAGTTTTGTTCCTCCTTCTTAGATTTTTTAAAGAAACGTGATAGGCTCAATTCCCATGTTCCAAGAAGTCCACCTGGTCTGAAAATCATTACCAAGACCAAGGCCAAAGCGTAAATAATCATACGCACGCTGGCAACATCTTGGAGAAGCATATTCAAAATTCCCAGAACAATAGCTGAAACAATGGCACCTGTAATGGAACCAAGTCCACCAAATACAACAATGATCAAAACGTTGATTGAGTTAATGAATGTATAATCTTTCGGTACAACAGACCCGATAAATCCTGCCTGAAGTGACCCTGCAATACTTGCAGTAATGGCACCAAAGACAAAAGCGATAATTTTAATTTTAGTCGTATTAACCCCAACAGACTCAGCAGCGATTTCATCCTCACGAACGGAGAGGGTTGAACGACCAATAGGGCTACGCAAGAAGTTCAAGGTTGCAATGGTTGTAATCACAACAAAGAAGTAAACCATTTGCCAAGTTGTAAAGTTTGGAATTCCCAAGATACCTGCTGCACCATTTGTAAGGCTTCCGCCATTGATGATAAAGATACGGATAATTTCAGAAACACCTAGAGTCGCTACCGCAAGATAGTCCCCCTTCAAGCGCAAGGTTGGAATCCCGACAAGTAAGGCAACTGCTCCTGAAAGTAAAGCCCCTACAAGCATGGCTCCAAAGAAGGCACCGTAGGTTGGTGATTTAGAACCAATAATAGCTGCTGCATAGGCACCAATCGCCATAAAACCAGCATGACCAAGTGAAAATTGTCCTGAAAAACCAACGATTAAGTTGAGACCAACAGCCAGAATAATATTAATTCCAATTTGTTGTAAAATCTGTACATAGAATAGGTTGAGTACTCCGACTGAAACCAGTACACTAATCAAGCCATAGCCAGCTAACAAAAGGAGTAACCATAGAATATTAACTTTTAAATTTTCTTTCATCGCTTACACCTTCTCTTTCACATTTTTACCAAGGATACCAGCTGGGCGGACAATCAAGATCAACAACAAAATTCCATAAACAATGGCATCACGGAAGTCTGACATTCCAAAGGCTGTCGCAAAGGTTTCCAATAGACCAATCACAAAACCACCAAGAGCCGCACCAGGAATGATTCCGATACCACCAAGTACTGCGGCAACGAAAGACTTAAGACCTGGAGTAACCCCCATCAAAGGCTCAAGAGAGTTATAATAGAGGGCAATCAGAACACCAGCTGCACCCGCAAGAGCTGAACCCAAAGCGAAGGTAAAGCTGATAGTACGGTTTACATTGATCCCCATCAATTGCGCCGCATCGCTATCTACTGATACTGCACGCATGGCTTTCCCCATCTTAGTCTTTTGGACAATGACTTGTAACAAAATCATCAAAATCAAGGAAATGGCCAAAATCATTAACTGCACGTTTGTTAGGCTAACTGGTCCCAGATCATAGCGAACTGTTTGAATCGCTTGAGGGAAGGCACGAGTATTGGCACCAACCAGATAGACCATGCCATACTCCAATAGGAAAGAAACCCCAATAGCTGTAATCAAAACAGCAATACGAGTAGAGTGACGCAAAGGTCGGTAAGCAAGGAACTCAATCACGACACCAAGAATAGCTGTCGCTAGCATAGCTACAATAAGCGCTACAAAGAAATTCATTTGGAAAGAATTGATCAAGAAATAACCGATAAAGGCTCCCATCATATAAATATCACCGTGGGCGAAGTTGATGAGCTTGATAATTCCGTAAACCATGGTATATCCTAGAGCTAACAGCGCATAAACACTACCTAGAATCAAACCATTTACTAGTTGTTGGAGCATAAGATTCACTCTTTCTATTTATAATTTTGAGAGTTTCCCCTCACTTTTTGATAGGTTCTTATACTCAATGAAAATCAAAGAGCAAACTAGAAAACTAGCCGCAGGTTGCTCAAAGCACTGCTTTGAGGTTGTAGATAAGACTGATGAAGTCAGTCACATATATAATCCAAGACGACGTTGACGCAGTTTGAAGAGATTTTCAAAGAGTATTAAACACCGAAACAGGGAGTGAGTCCGAGGCTCATTCCCTATTTCAACATTTTCTATTATGGTTTTACAACTTCTGCTGCTTCAACCTTACCATTGTTCATGGTCATCATGTAAGCAGTTTTGACTGTGTTGTGGTCCGCATCGAAGCTTGTTTGACCAGTTACACCTTCAAAATCTTTTGTTTTAGCAAGATTATCCTTGATTTCACCTGAGTTTTTAGCACCTTTTGCTGCATTTGCTACAAGGTGAACTGAGTCATAAGCCAAGGCTGCAAATGTTGAAGGCTCTTCATTGTACTTAGCACGGTATGCATCAAGGAAGGCTTTTGCTTTAGCTGAAACTTCTACAGTAGTTGAGAAGCCTGAAATAAAGTAGATGTTTGATGCTTTTTCAGCAGTTGCTTGTTGTACAAACTCTTCACCGTTGAATCCATCACCACCAACGATTGGTTTGTCAATTCCCATACCACGCGCTTGGTTTACAATTTTACCAGCTTCAGTATAGTAACCAGGAACGATGATAGCATCAAAATCTTTCCCTTTCATTTTTGTAAGGGCTGCTTGGAAGTCTGTGTCACCTGCTACGAAAGTTTCATCTGCAACGATCTCACCCTTGTATGATTCGCGGAAGGCTTTAGCAATCCCTTTAGCATAGTCACTGGCATTGTCAGTGTAAAGAACAACTTTCTTAGCATTTAATTTTTCAGAAACATAGTTTGAGATAATTTTTCCTTGGAAGCTATCTTGGAAAGTTCCGATAAAGAGGTAATCTTGACCTTTAGTCAATCCATCTTGAGTCGCACTTGGCGAAATCAATGGAACACCTGCTTTTGTAGCGTTCGCTACCGCAGCTGCAGTTGCACCAGATGTCGCAGGTCCTACGATTGCTGATACTTTAGATTGGGTTACAAGGTTAGTTGTTACTGAAGCAGCCTCAGCTGTTTCAGACTTGTTATCTTTATCGACTACTTCGATTTGTTTTCCATCGATACCACCTGCAGCATTGATTTCGTCAACAGCAAGTTGGGCACCTTTTTGTTCAGATGTTCCGTAGGCTGCTACGGCACCAGTTTCTTCGAAGTTAAATCCGATTTTGATTGTCTTTTCCTCTACTGAGTTACCAGCAGTGTTGACTGCTCCAGACTTTACTTCTCCACAGGCTGCAAGAAGTGCTACACTTGCAAGCGCCACAAAGGATAGGGCAAATTTTTTCTTCATCTTTTTTTGTCTCCTTATTTCTTAAATAGTCTGTTAAGAATATACCGAATTATCAGAAAATTGTCAACACTTTTCTTTAAATTTTTATCTGATAACGTTTTCCTCTCGATAAAGATTGCCCACAAAGGGTGTTTCCAGCTCTTGGATATGACAAACTCTGACTTTTTTTATAAACTTTTCCTTGCTCAAGCGCCCGACCAATTGCTCCACTTCTTGAGTTGGAACATAGAGTTGTAAGTAACGATGTTTCTTGGAATGATAGGTAATATCTCCATAATCCTGCAATTTTTTGGCATCACGATTATAGTAAAGATAGATAATCAAGCCAGAGCGATTGACTTTTTCAAACATGATAAATCCTCTTTCTAAGAACTCTCTCCCTATTATACCAAAAAAAGCAAACCCAGTCGAGTTTGCCTTCTTTCATCATTAGTTCAATGAATTGTTGGCCATGATTTCATCAATAAAGCCATATTCAAGTGTTTCTTGGGCACTCATCCAGTTATCGCGTTCTGCATCTGCGTGGACTTTTTCGATTGACTGACCTGAATTTTCAGCCAAGATTTTTTCCAAGGTATTACGAGTTTTAAGCAAATGTTCTGCAGCGATCGCCATATCAGTCTGTTGGGTACCACCACCTGTACCACCCATTGGTTGGTGAATCATATACTCTGCATTTGGAAGCATGAAGCGTTTACCTTTTGCTCCACTTGATGCAATGACCGTCCCCATAGATGCGGCCATACCCATAACGATGGTTTGAACATCTGCCTTGATAAAGTTCATAGTATCAACGATTGCCAAACCAGCTGAAACGGAACCACCAGGTGTATTGACATAAAGGTAAATATCTTTTGTACTATCTTGGGCATCC
Organism: Streptococcus sp. 3705; assembly: GCF_013277145.1. Taxonomy (GTDB): domain Bacteria; phylum Bacillota; class Bacilli; order Lactobacillales; family Streptococcaceae; genus Streptococcus. The sequence continues at coordinate 13,293 of NZ_VMMJ01000025.1, forward strand.
AAGAAAAGCAATTGGGCAATAACAGAGTTGGCCATGTTGTCTTCAACTGGACCAGTCAGCATAATGATGCGGTCTTTGAGAAGACGTGAGTAAATATCGTAAGAACGTTCTCCACGGCTTGTTTGTTCAATAACTACAGGAATCATTTATTTCTCCTTTTGAGTTTTATTTTTGTTGGTCAAATGACTGAAGATAAGACTATTATAATATCTTGGTCAAAAAAGGTCAAACTTTTGCTCTGCTTTCATTAGACAGAAACAAAAACCCAACCTCCTTTCGTGACTGGAAATACTTTTCCAAGTCATTCTTCTTTTCGATCTTATTTTGTACCGAACAAGCGGTCTCCAGCATCTCCAAGACCTGGAACGATATAACCGTGTTCGTTCAAACGTTCATCCAAGGCAGCTGTAAAGATTTCTACATCTGGATGAGCTTCTTGAAGGGCTTTTACACCCTCTGGAGCAGATACAAGGCAGACAAATTTAATATTTGATGCGCCACGTTTTTTAAGCGAGTCAACAGCCAAGATCGCTGATCCACCTGTTGCCAACATTGGGTCTACCACAAAAATTTGACGTTGGTCAATGTCCTCAGGCAATTTCACCAAGTATTCAACTGGTTGAAGCGTTTCTTCATCACGGTACATACCGATATGGCCAACTTTGGCAGCTGGAACCAAGCTCAAGAGACCATCAACCATCCCGATACCTGCACGCAAGATTGGAACGATGGCCAATTTCTTACCAGCCAATTGTTTTTGAACTGTTTTTGTAATTGGTGTTTCGATTTCCACATCTTCTAGTGGAAGATCACGAAGTACTTCATACCCCATCAACATTGCAATCTCATCTACTAGCTCACGAAAAGCTTTTGTAGAAGTATCTGTACGACGCAAGATTGACAATTTGTGTTGAATCAGTGGATGATTTATAACTTCAATTTTTCCCATTTTTGGAATTCCTTCTTTCAATTTATTCTTCTTATTATACCAAAAAACGGTTTAAAAATCTTTCTAAACCATTTGTTTTTGATAATTTTTACATTAGATCAGCCTCTTTAAGAGCGGCCTGTACGGTCTCAAGTGGTAAATGAGTTAATTCTGTTCCTTTTTCTTGATAAAGGTATTGGGCATAGTCATCCATTCGGTACTGGTTAATATAAACTACGCGCTTGCAACCGACCTGAAGTAATTGTTTGGTACAGTTGAGACAAGGAAAATGCGTCACATAGGCCGTAAAACCTTTAGGAACACCACGTTCTGCACCTTGGAGAATGGCATTAACCTCAGCGTGAAGGGTACGAACACAGTGGCCTTCAATGACCAGACATTCATGGTCAATACAATGCTCAGTCCCTGACACCGAACCATTGTAACCAGTGGAAATAACCTTATTATCCTTTACCAGAATTGCGCCCACTTTGGCACGTTTACAAGTGGAACGATTGGCAATCAGTAGGGCTTGGGCTGCAAAATACTCATCCCAAGCTAGTCTTTTTTCAGTCATATCTCTTCTCCTTTTTCTCTATTTTTTAAAAAATGGTAAACCTAAGTCTGCAATCTTTTCAGCTGGTACCTTCATGCCATCCTTGATCCATTTTAGGAGGACAGATACAATGGCTGAGCTCCAGAAGGAATGAAGATAAGAGCTGACACCTTTTGATTTCCCATGGTATTTTTCTAGAAATTCCTGCATGGCTTGGACAAAGATTTTTTCCAGATGGTAATCCAAGGCCAATTGAATCACTCTGGCTTCCTTTCTTGCCTCCCGGAAAAGGTGAACCCATACCAGATAAAGGTCTGTCTTTAGATCGTAATGATGCAGCTGCTCCATGATATTATGGACAGTTCGTTTAAAGACGCTTTCTAAAATTTCTTCTTTGGAATCATAATTACGGTAAAAGGCTGCACGAGAAACGCCTGCACGTTTGACCAATTCAGAAATACTAATCTTGGTCAAGTCCTTTTTTTCCAAGAGCTGCAAGAGGGCTGTTTCGATGGCTTCTCTGGTTAATAAATTGGATTCTTGGTTTGATTTTCTGAGATTTTCAAGAGACTTTTCAGAGATTCTACGTTCAGACATAACATTTTCTTTCTACTTGTCACAACAGACGGATGAGGCTTTTGTTTCAAGGGCTTTCATGATATAATTGTAAAAAAAGACAGAACCTTTGTCAATGTATAACTGACAAAGATGGAGAATTTCTATGACTTGGAAGATTATTGCTGACTCTGGTTGTGATTATCGTCAGCTGGAGACACCAGCTATTGACACGACCTTTGTAAGTGTTCCCTTAACCATTCAAGTAGCTGATCAGGTCTTTGTTGATGATGCCAGTCTTGATATTGACCAAATGATGGAAACCATGTATGCAACTGCAGAAGCTTCAAAATCAGCTTGTCCAAGCCCAGATGATTATTTGCGAGCATTTGAAGGAGCCAAAAACATTTTCCTAGTAACCATCACTGGTACTCTTTCTGGCAGTCACAATAGTGCTCAACTAGCCAAGAATATTTATCTGGAAGACCATCCTGACACTAAGATTCATGTAATTGATAGTTTGTCTGCTGGCGGGGAAGTTGACTTGCTCGTAGAAAAATTAAATGACTTGATTGACCAGGGCCTATCTTTTGAAGAAGTGGTTGAAGCTATCACTGCTTATCAAGAAAAAACCAAGTTGCTCTTTGTCCTAGCCAAAGTAGATAACTTGGTGAAGAACGGCCGTTTGAGTAAGCTTATCGGTACAGTCGTTGGCCTTCTCAACATCCGTATGGTTGGAGAAGCTAGTGAAACTGGAACTCTCGAATTGCTACAAAAAGCAAGAGGACCAAAGAAGTCGATTCAAGCAGCCTATGAAGAGTTAGTGAAAGCAGGATATGCTGGTGGCCGTATTGTCATGGCCCAACGCAATAACGAGAAATGTTGCCAACAGCTTTCAGACCGAATCCGTGAAAATTTCCCACAGGCGGATATTAAAATTCTCCCAACATCTGGTCTCTGCAGTTTTTATGCAGAAGATGGTGGTTTGCTGATGGGATATGAAATTGATTAATTGCATTCTTGACAAGAGGTGACCATCATCTCTTGTTTTTTTGTGGTACAATAGAGCTATGAAATATTTTGATACTATTGTCATCGGTGGAGGACCTGCTGGCATGATGGCTACGATTTCCAGTAGCTTTTATGGACAGAAAACCCTCCTCCTCGAAAAAAATCGGAAACTTGGAAAAAAATTAGCTGGGACAGGTGGGGGACGTTGCAATGTAACCAACAACGGAACTCTAGATGACCTACTAGCTGGAATCCCTGGAAATGGGCGCTTTCTCTACAGTGTCTTCTCCCAGTTTGATAACCATGATATCATTAACTTTTTTACAGAAAATGGTGTTAAACTTAAGGTCGAAGACCACGGCCGCGTCTTTCCTGCCAGTGACAAGTCTCGGACCATTATCGAAGCCTTGGAAAAGAAAATCACTGAACTAGGTGGTCAAATTGCTACTCAAACCGAAATTGTTTCGGTTAAAAAAATCGACAACCAGTTTGTCCTTAAGTCCGCAGACCAAACCTTCACTTGTGATAAACTCATTGTCACAACTGGTGGGAAATCCTATCCTTCTACTGGTTCAACTGGTTTTGGTCACGAGATTGCCCGCCATTTCAAACATACCATTACCGAACTTGAAGCCGCTGAAAGTCCTTTGTTGACAGATTTTCCACACAAGGCCTTACAGGGAATTTCATTGGATGATGTGACCCTAAGTTATGGAAAGCATGTCATCACTCACGATTTGCTCTTTACCCACTTTGGTTTGTCTGGCCCTGCTGCCCTGCGTATGTCTAGTTTTGTCAAGGGTGGGGAGCTTCTCTCACTGGATGTTTTGCCTCAACTTTCTGAGAAGGACTTGGCTGCATTTCTAGAAGAAAATCGGGAAAAATCCTTGAAAAATGCTTTAAAATCTTTATTACCTGAGCGCTTGGCTGAATTTTTTGTGCAAGTCTATCCTGAAAAAGTCAAACAACTGACTGAAAAGGAACGAGAACAACTTATCCAGTCTATCAAGGACCTCAAAATCCCTGTGACTGGCAAAATGTCCCTAGCCAAATCCTTTGTTACCAAGGGGGGCGTCAGTCTCAAGGAAATCAATCCTAAAACTTTGGAAAGTAAACTAGTCCCTGGACTCCACTTTGCTGGCGAAGTACTGGATATCAATGCCCACACAGGTGGCTTTAACATCACTTCTGCCCTCTGTACTGGCTGGGTGGCGGGATCAAACCCAATCTAAATCTAAATTATTCGATGGCTAAATCAGCCCCAAAAAGAAAGGAACGACTTTGGAACATATTATCTTGCTAAGGGGAGTTACTCCTAATGGAAAAAATGCTATCCCTAAAATGTCTTATCTAGTAGATATCTTGACAGAAGTTGGTTTTCAACAAGTTCGAACTTATATTCAAAGTGGAAATATCATTCTTGAAAGTGACTTAGATTTAGAAACAATACGAGAACGTGTTCATACTCTGATAAAGGAAAAAATTGGGGCCGACTTAAAAATGGTTATCAAGAACAAAAGTGATTTTACAAAAATTGTCCAAGAAAACCCGCTTGGAGAACACTATCTTTATGACCGTATACACGTGATTTTTTATCAAGAATCTATTCAAAGCCTCCCTTTAGAAAAATTGAAAATTGATTACGGCGAAGAAGAAATTTATGTCGGTAACCATTGTCTTTACCTCTATCTCCCTAGAACTGCAAAACAAAAAAAGCTCAATACTAACTATCTTGAAAAGCTTTTCAATGTAGATTTGACCATGCGAAAACTAAATGTAGTAGAAAAATTATTAAGCAAGTAGTGATTGAATTTAGTAAAAATCGGAAGAATACTCCTCCGATTTTATTTTGTCTGAGTTTGGACATAGTGGGCAATGACATCTGATGTGTACTGGGCTGTTCCTGGGCCAAATTTGTCAATGTTTTCCTTAAATTCTGGGTTGTAGACGTAGCCTTTACCGATATGACCGAATACCTCAATAGAGCAGTCAAATCCATAAGTACGGATGGCTTGCAAGAGTTTAGCAGCTTCTTTTATATGGTACATGATTTCCTCCTTATACTCAATGAAAATCAAATAGCAAACTAGAAAGCTATCCGCGGGTTGCTCAAAGCACTGCTTTGAGGTTGTAGATAAGACTGACGAAGTCAGTCACATATATAATCCAAGGCGACGCTGACGTGGTTTGAAGAAATTTTCGAAGAGTATTACATTGATAGTATAACCCCTCCCCTTAGGTCAGAGTCAAGTGTTTTTGCGAAATTTTTTACTTTATCATAACATGAAAATGGTTTTCTTGACAGACCTTAGAAAACATGATAGGATAGTCAAGTCTATCAATCAAAAGAAACGCTCACTTTGAGTACTGATGAGGCTAGTTGCCAAGGGCAGTAGCTTTTTCTTTTGTAATACTAATTTTAGGAGTTTAACTATGTCTGAAAAATCGCAATGGGGTTCTAAACTGGGCTTTATCCTAGCATCTGCTGGTTCAGCCATCGGACTTGGTGCCGTTTGGAAATTCCCCTACATGACTGCTGCTAACGGTGGAGGAGGCTTTTTACTGATCTTTCTCATTTCCACTATTTTAATCGGTTTCCCCCTATTGCTGGCTGAATTTGCTCTCGGCCGAAGTGCTGGTGTCTCAGCTATCAAAACCTTTGGAAAACTAGGCAAGAATAGTAAGTACAACTTTATCGGTTGGATTGGTGCCTTTGCCCTCTTTATCCTCTTATCTTTCTACAGTGTTATTGGAGGATGGGTCTTCATTTATTTAGGTATCGCTATCGGTAAAGCTCTCCACCTAGGCATTACCAATGACTATGCTCAGCTCTTTACCGATATTATTTCTAATCCAGTCATTGCCCTAGGAGCTCAAGCTGCCTTTATCCTGTTGAATATCTTTATTGTATCACGTGGGGTTCAAAAAGGGATTGAAAGAGCTTCTAAGGTCATGATGCCCCTGCTCTTTATCATCTTTGTCGTCATCATCGGACGCTCTCTCAGCTTGCCAAATGCCATGGAAGGGGTTCTCTACTTCCTCAAACCAGACTTTTCAAAACTAACTAGCGCTGGTCTCCTCTATGCTCTGGGACAATCTTTCTTTGCCCTCTCACTAGGGGTGACAGCCATGCTGACCTATGCATCCTACTTGGACAAGAAAACCAATCTGGTACAGTCAGGGATTTCCATTGTAGCTATGAACATCTCAGTATCCATCATGGCAGGACTAGCCATTTTCCCAGCCATGTCAGCCTTCAATATCCAGTCTGAAGGGGGACCGAGCTTGCTCTTTATCGTCTTGCCTCAACTCTTTGACAAGATGCCTTTTGGAACTATTTTCTACATCCTCTTCCTCTTGCTCTTCCTCTTTGCGACGGTCACTTCTTCCGTCGTTATGCTGGAAATCAATGTAGGCAATATCACCAATCAAGACAACAGCAAGCGTGCTATGTGGAGTGCCATTTTAGGGATTCTGACCTTTGCCTTTGGGATTCCCTCAGCCCTTTCTTACGGTGTTATGGCGGATGTTCACATCTTTGGGAAGACCTTCTTTGACGCTATGGACTTCTTGGTTTCCAATCTCCTCATGCCATTTGGAGCTCTCTGTCTTTCACTCTTTACTGGCTACATCTTTAAGAAGGCCCTTGCTATGGAGGAATTCCATCTTGATGAAACGGTATGGAAACAAGGACTGTTCCAAGTCTGGCTCTTCCTTCTTCGTTTCGTCATTCCAATCATCATCATCGTGGTCTTCATCGCCCAATTTATGTAATCAAAAAGGACTTGAGTAGTAAACTCAGGCCCTTTCTTTTTTATGGATGGCTAACAATCAATTCCAAACCTTGCCCTTCCAGAGTCCAAGCTTCAACATCACTTGGTAGGATAAAGTGGCTGCCTTTTTGGATTGGATAGTTTTTTCCGTCAACAGTTAGCTGACCTTGACCAGCTAGGACACTCAATAAGCTGTAGTCAGCTGTCTTTTCGAAGTCAACTTTTCCAGTAATTTCCCACTTGTAAACTGCGAAGAAATCATTAGAGACAAGTAAAGTTGAGCGTAAATCATCAGCTTTGACAGTCACAGGACGGCTATTTGCTGGCTCACCAATGTTCAAGACATCAATGGATTTTTCAAGATGAAGTTCACGCAAGTTGCCTTTGTCATCCTTGCGGTCAAAGTCATAGACGCGATAGGTGGTATCGCTAGACTGCTGGGTTTCAAGAATCAAGATACCTGCACCGATAGCGTGCATGGTGCCACTTGGCACATAGAAGAAATCTCCAGCTTTAACTGGTACTTTTGTCAGCAAGGCATCCCAGTTCTTGTCCTCGATTTGCTGGCGGAGTTCTTCTTTTGACTTGGCATTATGGCCGTAGATAATCTCTGAACCTTCATCCGCTGCAATGATGTACCAGCACTCTGTTTTTCCGAGTTCGCCTTCATGCTCTAATCCATAAGCATCGTCTGGGTGAACTTGGACGCTGAGCCAGTCGTTGGCATCGAGGATTTTGGTCAAAAGCGGAAATACAGGTTCTGGACGATTGCCAAATAATTCACGGTGCTCTGCATATAAAGTAGCTAGATCTATTCCCTCGTAGCGACCAATGGCAACTTTAGAGACGCCATTTGGATGGGCTGAGATGGCCCAGTATTCTCCGATTTTTTCACTTGGAATGTCGTAGCCAAACTCATCACGTAGCTTGGTTCCACCCCAGATTTTTTCTTGCATAACTGATTGTAAAAATAATGGTTCTGACATCTTGATCTCCTGTCTGATTTTTCTTCCTTCATTATAGCAAAAAAAGAGTTCCATTTGAACTCTTTTTAACATCTTATAAAGTAGGGAGAAGATTTTGTAAAAATAGTAACGATATACTTTTTTCTTTGATAGAGACGAACATAAAAGACTCTCATAAAGCTAGCTGTAACTGGACTTTTTCCCCCAACTCTCATTCAAAAATTACTTTAATGAAGCATCTATTTTCATAAAATAAAAAGACTGAAAGCAGTCTTCTTTTTAAATCAAAGCTGTGATAGCCGTTACTAAACCAAAAACGATACCTGGTGCATTAGCAGCTGCAAGTGGAATATCTCTTTCCTTCTTGAAAAGACCATAGTAAACCCAGAGACTACAGTTGATAGCTGCGACTAGGGGTTGAATGAAGTTGCCTTTTTGACCGGCAAGATTATTCATGATTTGTGGGAAGTAAGACACATACATCATAACAGACATGAAAGTCGCTACCCACCCCAACACTTTCATTTGTTTTTCAGACATTTTCAAAACCTCTTTTATTCTTTTATACTTTCTATTTTATAATTTAATACAAAAATAAGCAAGAGTTTGAGAGTTTTGCTATAAAAATGTAAACTATCACAGTCTTGTGATAAGAAAAAGACCGGATTGCTCCGATCTGTACGATTCATAAAATGTAAAAATGAATAGCTTTTGTCAATGAAGCGATTGATTGATGGTAAATAAACCGTTAGAAATTATTTGAGCAATAACTTCAAGACCGTGCAAAATAAAATTTCCTACAATCAAACCTATAATAATTGAACAGATAATCATGGTCACACAGATTAGATAAATATCCTTTTTTTTCATCTCTTTCCTCCTACTATCTATTCATGAAGATATTTCAATCCCAACTTCCAATGAAATAATAAAATCCACTTACAACAGCTGTTTAATCATATTTCTCCTTTCCATATCAGTTTCATTTTCTACTGTTATATTTTTATTATAAGATTTTGGGAAAGCGCTGTCAACTATTTATATGCAATTTCTTTATATAAAAAGACCGGATTGCTCCGATCTTTCAATAGTTCCTATTCTCAATTTCTGTTTTAAGAATGGTTAAGGTTAACGTCAAATGACTAAGCGTCCTATTTCATACGATAAAAATCAATCACTAGACCAGCTGGACCTTTAACTAATAAGGACTCTGTTCCCCAATCCGTTTCACAAATACCGTTTAAAATCTCGACACCGATCTCTTTTAAACGTTGGTAATCCTTGTCTACATTCTCAATCTCAAGGTGAAGAATGATGCCTGACTGAAAATCTTCCAAAGGAATCAAATGATTTCGGGACAACATGAGACAGTGACTGCCAATCGTAAACTGAGCAAAAACATCATCAGCATAATCTGCCTTTTTATCCAAGATATACTCCAAGTCAGCACAGACTTGGGGAACATCTGAAACGATAATATCTAATTGATTTAAATTCATTTACTATCCTCCATAAAAAGACCGGATTGCTCCGATCTTTCGTTGTTTATTTAATTGCGCGTGATTGCAATCCTTCTTCTTCCAAGAAGAGACGGAATGGTACGAGTTCTTCTGCTTCGTATTTTTCTTTGAAGGCTTTGATAGCTTCTTCTGAGTGTTGTTTTGGATCCAATTCAAGTACTTCTACTGGAAGTGGACGGTGTGGAGTGATGCGAGCATCGATCACAACAGTTTTACCTTCTTTGTTCAATTTAACAGCTTCTGCAACCACTGCATCGATGTCTTCGATACGGTCAACTGTAAATCCAACAGCTCCCTGAGCTTCAGCAATTTTCGCATAGTCAGCATTAGGGAAGTCACAACCAAACAAGTGTTTGTTTGTGTCTTCGTATTTGTCCTTGATGAAGGCATATTTACCATTTGAGAAGACAACGTTGATAACTGGAAGGTCGTATTGAACGTTTGTGATAACGTCTGGGTAGCACATGTTGAATGCACCGTCACCCATGATGTTCCATACTTGGCGATCTGGATTGTCTTTCTTAGCAGCGATACCACCAGGAAGGGCAATACCCATTGTCGCAAATAGTGGAGATGTACGCCACATGTTCTTAGGTGTCATGTGAAGGTGACGAGTAGATGTTTGAGTAGTGTCACCTACGTCAATTGAGTAGATAGCGTCTTGATCAGCATGTTTGTTGATTGCATTGTAAACTTGATACAATTGCAATTCACCCTCAGTTTTACCTTCGAGTTTGTTCATGTAATCACGCCAGTTTTGGTTGTTCTTAACGTTTGCACGCCACCATGGAGTAGATTCAACTGGATTCACTTTGTCAAGGATAGCTTTGGCTGCTTGACCTGCATCACCAAGGATTGAAGCGTCTAAGGCATGACGTTTACCAAGTTTGTAAGGGTCAATATCAACTTGGATGAATTTTTCAGTGTTCTTGAATGCTTCGTAAACTTCAGCAAATGGGAAGTTTGAACCAAGGAAAAGAACTGTGTCTGCTTCAAAGACCACTTCGTTGGCTGGTTTCCAACCAACACGGTAAGCAGAACCTGTCAAACCTTCATAGTTCCATTCAAAGGCTTCAAAGTTTTTACCAGTTGTGATAATTGGTGCTTTGATTTTACGTGACAATTCAGTGATCACTTCACCTGCTTTAACACCACCGTAACCAGCATAGATAACTGGACGTTCAGCATTGTTCAAGATTTCAACAGCTTTGTCGATTTCAACTTCGTTCAAAGCAGGAGCGATGAATGAACGTTCATATGAACCTGAACCGTAGTATGAGCTTTCGTCGATTTCTTGGAAACCGAAGTTTACTGGGATTTCAACAACAGCTGGACCTTTTTTAGAAACTGCAGCACGGCAAGCTTCGTCAATTACTTTTGGCAATTGCTCAGCGTAAGCTACACGTTTGTTATATACAGCGATACCGTTGTACATTGGGTTTTGGTTCAATTCTTGGAAAGCATCCATGTTGAGTTCGTTAACTGGACGTGATCCAAGGATCGCTAGGAATGGAGTGTTATCCATAGCTGCATCGTAAACACCGTTAATCAAGTGAGTCGCACCTGGACCACCTGAACCAACTGCAACCCCAATTGAGCCACCGAATTTAGCTTGCATAACCGCTGCAAGAGCACCTGTTTCTTCGTGGCGAACTTGCAAGAAGCGGATATCTTTTTCTTCAGCCAAAGCGTCCATCAATGAGCTGAGTGTTCCTGATGGGATACCGTAGATTGTGTCTACGCCCCATGTTTTCAATACGTTAAGCATTGCTGCAGATGCAGTAATTTTCCCTTGAGTCATAGTGATAACTCTCCTTCAATTTTTTTAGACTTGGAGAATACGATTACATAGAATTGGAAACGTTCTCCAAATTTTTACTATTCCACTGTATCATATTTATGCTGACTTTTCTAAAAATCTGCTCAAAACTCTCTATTCTCTATTCTAATACAGTTTTGAAAACGCTGCTATTCCTGTTTTATAACAAAGAAATCTAGTCATTACTTTTAGTCTATTTTAGTAAAGTTTAAGAGAAGAGAACTGGTCAGAACGGATACAGAACTAAAGGCCATGGCTAAACCTGCCAGTTCTGGATTGAGAGCCAGTCCAACACCTGAAAAGACTCCTGCTGCAATCGGAATTCCGGCGACATTGTAGATAAAGGCCCAGAAAAGATTGAGCAGAATTCGATGAAAGGTTTTCTTACTCATGTCAAAGGCACGCACCACGCCTAGGAGGTTATTGGTTGTCAACACCAAATCTGCTGACTCGATGGCAATATCTGTTCCAGCTCCCATGGCAATTCCCACATCTGCTACACTGAGGGCAGGAGCGTCATTGATACCGTCCCCAACAAAGGCTACTTTGCCAGCTGCTTGTAGTTTATGGATTTCATGGGCTTTTTCTTCTGGCAAGACGCCTGCAATGACCTCTTCAATTCCGATTTGATCTGCAATAGCACGCGCTACACCTGCATTATCTCCTGTCAGCATGACTGTTTTAAGGCCACGCTTTTTCAACTGACTGATGGCTAGCTTAGCATTTTCCTTGGGAATATCTTGCAAAGCAAGCAAGCCTTTGATTTCATTGTCAACAGCCAAGAACACAACTGTCTTAGCTTCTTTTTCTAGTTCTTCTAGTTTTTCTTGATAAGTGCTAGAAATGTTCATGCCATCCAGCATTTTAGCATTTCCAAGCAAAACTTGTTTTCCATTGATTTGCCCTGAGACACCTTTTCCGTGCAAGGCTTGGAAATTTTCAACAGTTTGAAACTCAAGTCCAGCTTCACTCGCTCGTTTCACAACGGCTTCAGCCAGTGGGTGTTGAGAAGCTTCTTCCAAGGAAGCTGCCAATCCAAGCACTTCTACTTCGTCGCCGATGATATCTGTGACCACAGGTTTCCCTTCCGTCAAAGTTCCTGTCTTATCAAAAACAATAGTTTGGACTTTCTGGATTTCCTGTAGAACCGTTCCATTTTTGAGGAGAACTCCCATCTTGGCACTGCGACCTGTCCCCACCATAAGGGCTGTCGGTGTTGCAAGTCCCAAGGCACAAGGGCAGGCAATAATCAGAACTGCTACTCCATAGAGAAGCGAAGACACAAAGCTCGCCCCAAGCACAACTACACTATCCCTGAGCAAGACGAACCAAACCCAAAAGGTCACAATCCCTAAAATGACAACTGCTGGGACAAAAATCCCTGAAATTTTATCCGTCAAGTCCTGAATCGGCGCACGACTTGTTTGAGCTTTCTTCACAAAATCCACAATCTGAGCCAAAACAGTCTCTGAACCAACTTTTTCTGCTCTAAAAATAAGCGTTCCGCTATTATTGATGGTTGAGCCAATGACAGTATCTCCAACTGTTTTGTCCACTGGTAGGCTCTCACCTGTCACCATAGACTCATCAATACTAGAGATACCTTCTACTACGACACCATCAACCGCAATCTTTTCACCGGGACGCACTCGAATCAGGTCACCTACCTTGACTTGTTCCAAAGGAACTTGAACATAGCGTTCATCACGCAAGACTTCTGCTGTTTTAGCCTGCAAGTCCAGCAATTTCTCCACAGCTTGGGAAGTATTTTTCCGCATTTTCTCCTCAAAAACGGCTCCCATAAGAACGAAGAAGAAGATAAATGCAGCACTTTCAAAGTAAACGGGGAGACCAGCGAAGAGGGCAACTAAGCTATAGAAATAGGCCACTAGGGTTCCCAGAGCAACCAAGGTATCCATGTTGGCATTGTGCTTTTTAAAACTAGCCCAAGCACTTTGGATATAAGGACCACCTGCTACTAGCATGATCGGTGTTGTGGCTAAAAAGGTTCCCCAACGCAGGACTTGGTGACTAATTCCTCCTGTCGACATCCCAATCATGAGAATCACAAGAGGCACAGTAAAGATACTAGTAATCCAAAAACGCTGTAAAAGTGATAGAGATTTTCGAATCTTCTCAACTACGGTATAACTCCCCTTTTGCATCTTCATGCCACAAGAAAATTCATGTTGACCTAATTCTTGAGGGGTAAAACGAATTGTCTTCTCTTCATCCACGCCGATTGGTTCCAAGATGCCTTCTTCTTCAAAAAGAATTTCCTTATAACAGTTTGAAGGTGTCACACGGTGAAAGGTGATAACAGCAGGAACTCCTTTTTGCAGTTGAATGTGGGCTGGATGGTAGCCTTTGTCTGCCGTGATACGGATTTTTTGAACACCATTTTCAAGACTTGCTTTCACAATTTCAGTCATATCATTCTCCTATTCTACAATCATCTTACCGTGCATCATGTTCATACCACAAGCAAATCCAAATTCTCCAGCCTGCTCAGGCGTGATTTCCACTACATACTCTTCCCCCATAGGCAGGTCCGCATGTACACCAAAATCTGGAAAAACAATTTGGTCCAGACAGGGTGAAGGATCCTTGCGGTCAAAGACAATGCGGGCTGGCACTGATTTCTTGAGGATAAGCAACTCAGGCGTATAGCCTCCCATGACTTCCACTCGAATCTCTTGGTAGCCCTTTTTTTGCTGGGCCTTTTGTCCAGATTTTTCAGGCTTTTTGAAAAACCAAAACAAGATAAACGCGATAAGGGCAATACAAATAATGGTTACAATACTATTTAACATGACGTCTCCTTTACATACAATTACATTTTACTTTTGTTACAGCGCTTGATTTCTTCTCAGAAATCACAGCTTCCAAGTCTTCCAAGTCAGCCTGAGTAAAATCACATTCAGCAATCAAATCAGCCAACAAGTTCTTAATCCTACGAGAACAAACCTTGTCCTTGATATCTTGGACAAGTAAATCCCGACTTTGGTCCAAAGTTAAAAGGGCTGAATAGACAAAGAACTTGCCTTCTTTTTTCCTTGTCAGACACTCTTTCTCAACCAAACGAGCCAAAAGAGTTTGAATGGTTGACTTGGACCAGTCGAACCGCTCCGCCAGAACCTTGATCAAATCCGTACTAGTCTGCTCTCCTTGCATCCAAATAATCTTCATAACCTGCCATTCTGCATCTGAAATCTGCATAATCACACCTCCAAAATCTACATTTGTCGATTACAGTTATTAGTATACTCCTAAAATCTACATTTGTCAATTATAAAATCAATCTTTTCTTTGAAAAATTGAATTTTAACCATATAATACAGGATTTTCAGTCAAATCTTACTATATAAACTATAAAAATATGCTATACTAAAGAAAAAAGAAAACAACCACTAGGGGTGCGTAAAGCTGAGATTAACAACTGTTAGATCCCTTTAACTCAATCTAGGTAATGCTAGCTGATGGAAGTGGAAATGATAATGGGGACTAGCAGTCTTCTATTGCCTTCCTGAAACAGATTAGCTTGTTCTTAAGAATACAAACTTCAGTTGGTTGGGAGGTTTTAGATGACTTATTTACCCGTTGCTTTGACCATTGCAGGAACTGACCCAAGTGGCGGTGCTGGCATTATGGCTGATTTAAAGTCATTCCAAGCGAGAGATGTCTATGGAATGGCTGTTGTAACCAGTCTTGTCGCTCAAAATACCAGAGGCGTTCAATTGATCGAGCACGTTTCTCCTCAAATGTTGAAAGCCCAATTGGACAGTGTCTTTTCGGATATTCCACCTCAGGCTGTAAAAACTGGGATGTTAGCAACTACTGAAATTATGGAAATCATCCAGCCCTATCTTAAAAAGCTGGATTGTCCCTATGTTTTAGATCCAGTTATGGTAGCGACTAGCGGAGATGCCTTGATCGACTCAAGTGCTAGAGACTATCTCAAAACAAACTTACTACCTCTAGCAACTATTATTACGCCAAATCTTCCTGAGGCAGAAGAGATTGTTGGTTTTTCAATCCATGATCCTGAAGACATGCAGCGTGCTGGTCGCCTGATTCTAAAAGAATTTGGTCCTCAGTCTGTAGTCATCAAAGGTGGTCATCTCGAAGGCGGTGCTAAGGATTTCCTCTTTACCAAGGATGAACAGTTTGTCTGGGAAAGCCCACGAATTCAAACCTGTCACACCCATGGTACTGGATGTACCTTTGCTGCAGTAATTACTGCTGAACTAGCCAAGGGAAAAAGCCTTTATCAGGCAGTTGATAAGGCCAAGGCCTTTATCACAAAAGCTATTCAAGACGCTCCTCAACTTGGTCATGGTTCTGGCCCAGTCAACCATACAACTTTTAAAGATTAAGAAAAAAACTCTCTAGTTCCCACTTTAAGGGAATTAGAGAGTTTTTATACTCTTCGAAAATCTCTTCAAACTACGTCAGCTTCCATCTGCAACCTCAAAACACTGTTTTGAGCTGACTTCATCAGTCTTATCTAAAACCTCAAGGCAGGGCTTTGAGCAACCTGAGGCTAGCTTCCTCTTTGATTTTCATTGAGTATTAGTTAGGAAATAATGTCATGCAACTTTGTTAAAAAGGCTTGCGTTTTTGCCTCAATATCTTCTGCCTGCATCAAATCACGTACAACAGCTACACCAGCGATGCCAGTGCCCATAAGCTGGTCAATGTTCTCTGAAGTCAGGCCTCCAATAGCAACTACTGGAATGTCAACCGTTTGGCAAATTGTTTTCAAGGTCGATATCAGAGTAATGGGCGCATTTTCCTTGGTGGTGGTTGGGAAAATGGCTCCTGTCCCCAAGTAATCTGCACCTGATGTTTCTGCTTCCAGAGCTCTTTTTATTGTTTTAGCGGTGACACCGAGGATTTTTTCAGGTCCCAAGACTTGTCGGGCAACCGAAACTGGTAATTCATCGTCTCCGATATGCAGACCTGCAGCATCGACTGCAAGACAAACATCCAAACGATCATCGATTATCAAGGGTACCTGATAAACATCTGTTATTTCCTTGACTTGTTTTGCTAGTTGATAATATTGATTGGTTGTGAGATTTTTTTCTCGTAATTGGACTATGGTAACCCCTGAACGGCAAGCCGTCTCAACCTTTTCAAGAAATCTTTCCACGGAATCTTGGTAGCGATTGGTTACCAGATATAGTCTAAGTGCTTCTCTATTCATAAACCTCTCCTTTGATGGCATCTAACCAGTTTTTATCTCTCCTTAGAAGCGAAAACTGATTGAGTACTTGGTAACGAAATTCTTCCAATCCCATTCCTTGAACAACTATTCTCTCAGCGGAGATATTAAGATAAGAGACTGCTAAACACGAAGCTTCAAATCCAGTCTTTCCTTGG
Source organism: Streptococcus sp. 3705 (assembly GCF_013277145.1). Classification (GTDB taxonomy): domain Bacteria; phylum Bacillota; class Bacilli; order Lactobacillales; family Streptococcaceae; genus Streptococcus. The sequence continues at coordinate 29,805 of NZ_VMMJ01000025.1, forward strand.
CTGAGAAAAACGGCTGTCAAGGCTCCAACCAAGTCTCCTGTCCCTGTTATCCAGTCTAATTCTGCACAGCCATTTCCCAGTACAGCGACCTGATTCTTCGAAACGATGAGATCCTTAGGACCAGTAACTAAGAATGACATACCAGGATAGGTCTGACACCAGTCTTTCAAGACTTGAAGCAAATCCTCCGTTTCTTGATCTTTAGCACTCGCATCGACCCCAACGCCGTGGTGTTTTAAGCCAACAAGACTTCGGATTTCTGACATATTTCCTTTAAGGACCGTAGGGCTATTGTCTAAAAGGTCTTTAACTAAGCTCTTACGAATGACTGAAGCTGTTACGCCAACCGCATCTACTACCATTGGGAGACAAACTTGAGCTGCATAAGAAGCTGCCATACGGATTGCTTTTTCCTTCTCAGCTGACAAATGCCCCAAATTGATGAAGAGTGCCTGGCTTTGCTTAGTAAAATCAAGAACCTCACGGGAATCATCTGCCATAACTGGTTTACATCCCAAAGCCAAAATCCCATTTGCTAGCATCTCACAAGAAATCTCATTGGTAATACAGTGAATTAGGGAAGTCATTTCCAGAGGAAAAGGATTTGTCAATGCCTGCATCAGTCTATCCTTTCACCAAAGAAATATCCTTGCACTTTTTTAAAGAATTCCTGCTTGATTAAAAATCGAAAGGCAATAAAGGAAATCGCTGTACCAATCAAGGTTGCTCCGAAAAATCGAGGAGTGTAGATAAACCAGCTGAGCTTTGCAGCCGATCCTGTAAAGAGCACCATAACAGGATAGGAAACAATAGAACCAATGATACCTGTTCCCAAAATCTCTCCTAGAGCAGAATAGTGAAATTTTCGACCATACTTATAAAAGAGACCTGCTAGAAGGGCTCCAAAAGTCGCTCCTGTGAGAGCTAAAGGCGGAATCCCTTGAGTCGTCATACGGATAAAGGCTGTCACTGTAGCCATAGCCAAGGCATAAACAGGTCCCATCATGATTCCTGCTAGAATATTGACTACACTGGACATCGGTGCCATTCCCTCAATTCGAAAAATAGGTGTAAGGACTACATCAAGGGCAATCATCATAGATAAAATGGTTAATTTGTGAACTTGTAATTGGTGCTTTCTCATGTTTCTATTCTTCTCCTTTTTCTAAAGACTGTAAATCACTCTTCCATGTCTGGTGTTGGTAGGCCATTTGCCAAAACTTGGCTTCCATATGAACACTGATGTGGAAGGCATCTAGCATTTTTTTCTTGTCTGTCTCATCACTTTCGCGATAGAGTTGATTGACCAGCGCTCCCTCCTCTCTGATCTGTTGCTCCAACTCATCCGTAATATAAGTTTCAATCCATTGTTGGTAGAGAGGATTTGGTGATGGTTTAAGATTAAGTGATTTGCCTATATCATGATATAGCCAAGGACAAGGCAGCAAACTTGAAAAGGCAATGGCTAGATTTGCTTCTTCAAATTGACGATAAATGTGAGAAATGTAATGATAGCAGGTGGGAGCGATTGGATGTTGCTCCATTTCCTGATCGCTGATTTCCAATTCCTTGAAAAATTGTTGGCGGATAAATAACTCACCTTCCACTAGACTCTGAGCATTTTGTTTCAAGAGTCTTTTCATCTCTTGGTTTGAAGTCTTATCAGCCAAAAGGTGATAGATTTCTGAGAAGGCCTTCAGATAGTAGGCATCCTGAATCAGGTAATAGCGGAAAATGGCAGGGTCTAAATTTCCCTCTTGTAATTGTAAAATAAAGGGATGATGAAAAGAAGTCTGCCAAGCTTCCCTGGATAATTCCATCGCAATATCTGTAAATTCCATAATAACTCCTTTATAAAAATAGACTGGTTTGAAGCAATAAAAAGAACAGCAGGTAGATGAATATTGTCCTTTTAGGAATATAAAAAGTCCGATAGCTATTCTCCACCTGTGCATGTTCGTCATATCCATGCGCCGATAGAGCTCTCAGGTAAAGATGGCGCCACCTAAAGACTGTCATCAGAACCTTGCTGTAAATCAAGGGCGACCAAAAATGCAGTTCTTGACCGCGTAATAAGCAAGCTTCCTTGAGAGACTTGATTTCTTGCTGAATAAGGGGAAAGGAATTGAATACCACAATCAAGGCATAGGCCCATGACCGTGATAACCCCTTTTGAGCCAAGTACAAGAGAAGCTCTTTTAGTGAGATGCTTGAGATAAATACAACCCCTATACAAACTGTCACAAAAGCTCTGGTTCCAAGTATGACTGCCTGCGAAGCATCCCCATGTAACTGAACTGCCCAGTAGTTGGCAAAGGATGGCAAAATGGCAAGTATGATCATCCAAGCTAACATTTTAAATCGCCGGTAATAGAGCATAAAGAGAATACAGAATGCGACTACCGAAAGATTCAGAGCAATCGAAGGAATAAAAGATGTTTCCAAGGATAAAATCAGCAAAAAGAGACTGATAATCGGTGTCTGGGTTGCTACTTTGACCATACTATCTCACCTCCCCTTGGATATTGCTACTCTGAGATGTAAGTGGTTTGGTAATGGTCACTTCTTTCACATGACGAAGACCCTGACTAGTCATCTCAATCCAATAATCAACCACAGAGATCAAGGGATCCAAACGATGGCTAATGATCAGAAAACTTCTTCCTTGATTTCTCTCCTCCAGAATCCAATGACAAAAATAATGGCAGGCTCTATCATCCAAACCTGCAAAAGGTTCATCTAGCAAGATCACAGAAGCCTTGCTGGTCAAGATGGTCAAGAGCTGAAGAATCTTTTGCTGGCCACCACTTAATTGATAGGGACTCTTATCGAGTGCCTGCTCCAAATCAAAATATCGTAAAGCTTGGAAAATTCGTTGATTTCTTTCAGAATCAGGTCCATCTAATTGAAGTTCCTCTCGCAGACTGACTCTGATAAACTGTTTCTCAGCTTCCTGAACAACACCCGTCAGGTCACGATACAAACTCTTTTTCTTTTTCAGGACTGTCCCCTTCCAGGTAATACGCCCCTTATACTTTTGAAATTGAAGAATAGACCGAAAAAGGGTTGATTTCCCGACACCATTATCACCCAAGATACAGGAAATTCCTTGGTAGAATGTAAAATCCGCAATCGAAAAGAGGGGGTGCTTATCCAGTTCACAAGTGATTCGGTCCATATAGAATAGTTCTGGGCTAGAAGCAACCTCCTTTGAAGCAACCTGTGTCATCTCAGAGGTAGGGATTTGAAACACTTCCCTTAGTTGTCCGTCTCTTAGCTCCACCATATGGTCGATATAGGCTTCATAATCAGATAAATCATGGTCGCACAAAATAACTGTCTTCCCATTAGAGACCAACTCTTTTAGAATCTCCAATATCTCTATCCTACTCTTGCGATCAATGGAAGCAAAGGGCTCATCTAATAGATAGACCCTAGGATTCATAGCAAAGAGAACAGCCAAAGCAGCCTTTTGCTTTTCTCCACCTGATAAGTGATGGATGGGACGGTGCAAGATGTCCTTGCAACGACATTGCTGGACAACCTCTGCTATTTTAGAATCAATTTCCTGAAGGTGATAGCCGATATTTTCCAAGGTAAAAATCAGCTCCTCAAACAAGCTCTCCATGGTAAATTGATGATTGGGATTTTGAAAGAGAATACCAACCGTTTGAACACGTTCGATGATAGAAAGCTGACTGACCTCGCTCCCATTTATCAGGACTTGACCATTATAGGGAAGAGAACTAACTTGGGCAATCATTTGAAAGAGACACGATTTTCCAGAACCACTGCTCCCAACTAACAAGGTAAAGGCTTGCGCATGAAAAGTAAAATCAATCGGTTCCGAAAAAATTGGGGACTGAATCTCCCGTAATTCCAGACCCATCTATGCTTTTCCTCCAGTTGCAAACTGATGATAGAGTTTGACAATGGCACGAACCAAGATAGTACAGAAGAAATAAACAGAAATAAAACGTACCACTAGCAAGGAAAGTACAAAAGGCACTGAAAAGGCGTAGTAACCTAACTTAATGTATTCATAGACAAAGCTAACAAGCGTAATCCCAATACTATTGGCAGTTAGAGAGAGCCAACTTTCATAGCGATTCTTGGTTACGATAAAACCAAGTTCACTTCCCAAACCTTGAACCAAGCCAGACAAAAGGGCACCTAGACCGAATTGGCTACCATAAAGGACTTCAGCAAGCGCAGCTAGCACTTCTCCAATCGTTGCACTTCCGACTCTCGGAACAAAGATGGCAGCAATGGGCGCAGCCATACACCAGAGTCCAAAAAGGATTTCATTGGCAAAAGCCTGTAAACCAAGAGGTGTTAAGAGTAGGCTGAGAATATTATACACATATCCTGAACCAACGAAAACCCCACCAAAAAAGATAGACAAGAAAGCAAGCAAAATAACATCTTTTAGCTGCCATTTTTTCAACATAAAAAACTCCTTTTTAAAGAAAAGTGGGGTGCTCAAGGTGAGCTGCCAAAAGGCTTATACTCTTCGAAAATCAAATTCAAACCACGTCAACGTCGCCTTGCCGTACTCAAGTACAGCCTGCGGCCAGTTTCCTAGTTTGCTCTTTGATTTTCATTGAGTATTA
>NZ_VMMJ01000026.1:0-12765 GCF_013277145.1 Streptococcus sp. 3705
CATCTTAAATACTCTGTTTTTTTGACCAGCTTGCCAAATATAATTATTTGCTTAATTGAATAACGTGTAACCTTTCCTAATAAATGTTCTCCAAACATCTTAAACTGTAAAATCAATTAGCCCCAAGCTTCCTATCAATTTCTTCTCCAAAATATGCTATAATAATACCAAAAGATAAAGAAGGAAGTCTTATGATTAAACTACTAGCCTTGGATATGGACGGAACCCTCCTCAATGAAGCCAAGGAAATTCCACAAGCTCACATTACTGCTATTCACCAAGCTATTGAAAAAGGTATCAAACTGGTACTTTGTACGGGTCGCCCGCTTTTCGGCGTCCTCCCCTACTATAAAAAACTGGGGCTGGACCTCCAGAATGAGTATGTCATTGTCAATAACGGTTGCTCAACCCACCAGACAAGTGACTGGAGTCTGGTTGATTGGCAAGAACTCAGTCCATCTGACATCGAATACCTCTATGACCTAGCTGAAAAAAGTGATGTTCAGTTGACTCTTTTTGATGAGGAACATTATTTTGTCCTCGGTGGCAAGCCCAATCAAGTCATCCAAAATGACGCCAAACTAGTTTTTTCAGACCTGACTGAAATTTCTCTTGAGGAAGCGACTAGTGGCAGGTACCGGATGTTCCAAGGTATGTTTTTAGGTACAGAGGAGCAAACAGACGATTTTGAAGAGCGTTTTGCTACAGAACTCTGCCAACGATTCAGTGGAGTTCGTTCGCAGCCTGTCATTTATGAAGCTATGCCACTTGGTACGACAAAGGCTACTGCTCTTTCTCGACTAGCAGATATTTTGAAAATTGATTCCTCAGAGATTATGGCCATGGGCGATGCCAATAACGACATTGAAATGCTCCAGTTTGCCGGCCTCGGTATTGCTATGGGAAATGCTAGTGACCATGTCAAATCTCTTGCGGATGCTGTTACAGTCAGCAACGAAGAAGACGGCGTTGCGCGTGCGATTGAGAAATATATTTTATAATTAAGAAGCCCAGTTCATATCAACTGGGTTTTGATATTTAAGAATTCCTAAAACTTTAGAAACTCTTTAGAAATGCTTGAGCTTTCTTTGATTTCTATGCTTTATACTAAAATTATCAAAATAAATCAAAAGGAGAGAATCATGAAAACAGTACTTGACATTCATGGATTGTCCAAAAACTTTGCCAAACAAGCTATTCTTCAGGATCTTCATCTAACGATAAGAGAGGGAGATATTTATGGACTTATCGGGAAGAACGGAGCTGGGAAGACCACCTTGATAAAAATTATTACGCAACTACTTTTTGCGGATAAAGGAACTGTTTCCCTCTTCTCCAGCAAAACGGAAAATGAGTGGAGCAAGTCTCTATCTCGAGTAGGTTCTGTTATCGAATCACCTGTAGCTCATAATCACTTAACAGCTTATCAAAATCTGAAATATTACTGTATGATTCGGCATATTCCAAATGCTGATCAAGTCATTCGTGAAACCCTGGACTATGTAGGTTTGGCAGATACAGGTAAAAAATTCTTTCGTGATTTCTCGCTAGGAATGAAACAAAGACTTGGGATCGCCATTGCCCTCCTATCCAAACCAGACTTCCTGATTTTAGATGAACCTATCAACGGTCTCGACCCAATCGGTATCAAAGAATTTCGACTCATGATTCAACGGCTCAATCAAGAGAAAGGGATCACCATTCTCATCTCTAGCCATATCTTGTCAGAACTCTATCTCCTAGCCAATCGTTTTGGTATTTTAGATCAAGGCAAGGTTATCCGTGAAATCAGCAAAGCTGAATTTGAAACACTAAGTGAGGATTACATTGTTCTTAAGACAGCTGATAAAGAGAAAGCTTGTCAAGTATTGAAAGAACAAATCCAGCTCCAGTTTAAGGTTGTTAATCCAGAAAATGAAATCCATATCTTTGGTCAGGAACAAGATGTCAAGCAGATTCTTAAGGAATTAACCTTGGCAGATGTTGCCATTGACGAGATTTACTATGCCCGTCAAAATCTAGAAGAATACTTCACTCAATTGGTCGAATAGGAGAAAAATCATGATACATACCATTCAAGCAGACTTTTACCGTCTTTTCCGTTCCAAAGGATTCTGGATTACAGAGTTCATTCTATTTGTACTCATGTTAATGGGGGCTGTTTTTGGGGCTACTGGCCATCTAATGGCAATCCAGACAGAAGAGCCAGACATTCCAACCCATGGTTGGGACGGTGTACAAGCCCTGATCAACGCATCTAGTCAAGGTTCAAACCTCGTTTTTCTCTGCATCGTCCTAGCCTGCCTCGTTCTTGGAGTTGATTTAATCGGCAAACTCTATAAAAATAATTTAACAGTGGGTGTCTCTCGTACCGAGTTTTTTCTAGCGAAAGCCTTTGTATTGGCTTCTATTGCACTTTTACAAGTCATCATCAGCCTTGTGATTGCCTTTATTCCAGCAACTATCTTAAATGGATTTGGAACTATGCCTGATGGCTTTATTGGCAATCTACTGGTAACCATTTTCCTTCAATTTCTTTGCCTCCTTGCTTGGCTTTCCATTGTTTCCTTCATCCTCTATGTTAGTCATTCTTATATTGCGGTATTTATTGGTTATTTGGTCAGCTCTATCTTACTTTCTATGCCAATGATCATTTTTCCAAATATCAAAATTTTGCCATATTTATCATTGCAGTTTTTCTATGCTATGACTGCTAATAGTGAATCCATTTTCTATACACTTATAGTTACCTTAGCTGTTATTGTAATCTTTAATCTAAGTGGACTGGCAGTTTTCAGAAAGAAAAGTCTATAAAAAATGACCTCCTCTAGCCTACAGAGGAGGTTTCTTTCGTTAAAAGTAAATGAAAACCGATAACCACTGCCCATCTGTGCTTAGTTTCATTTCTGCACCAAGAAGATGGCATAATTCCTCAGTGATATAAAGACCTAAACCAGAGGATTCTTCCGTATCAGATAGATTTTCAGAATAAAAACGGTTGCTGAGATTTTCTATTCTTTTGATAGGCTGTTTGACAAGGTTTGCAATCTCTAAGACAAACTGTTCCTTTTCCTTTCGCAAAGATAGCCGCGCTTCTTCCTTGCCATGTTTGAGGACATTTCCAAGCAGATTTTGTAAAATTCGATCCAGCAAGTCTTCATCGGTTCTCATTTTCAAACCAGCTTCAACCTTAAAATCAAGCGTGATATTTGCCGCCTGAAAAACATCATAATAAGCCAAAGTCTTTTTGGTGATAAAAGCTGAAAAATCCACTTCTTCCAGTTTCGGTTTGACAGCTCCTTCCATCAAACGACGATATTCTAGGAGAGCCTCCAAACGTTTGGAAACTAAATCAAGATGCTGGGCGATTTTTTGTAAGGTTTCTGCTTTATCTTCAGGAGATTTTATCAATTGTTGGGTGTAGCCTGAAGCGATAGTCAAAGGCGTCCGAATATCATGGGCGATATTGCTGATGGCCATATCCAGAGTCTCCTTTTCCCTTTTCATCACCAACCGAGATTGCTCTACTTCCAGAAATAGATTTTCAATTTGCTGGTAGAGTTGTAAAAAATGTTTGGAAAAAATGCTGACCCCTACTCTTTTCATACTACCCGTGAGAATCTTGTCTTCAATCTGTTGACTCAAGTTTTTAAGTGCTAGATGGTAGCGAATTAATACAATCGATAAAATAATTAGGAGTATCAGTAGGACAACGATTAAGATGTAGGTCATTGCTTGTCTCCTTTTAATCTTACCCCAACTCCCCAGATGGTTTCAATATATTCTTGATGTGGGTCAAGCTGGTTTAATTTTTTACGAAGATTACTCAAATGCGTATTGAGAGTATTATCTCCAGGTAGGTAGCTATCCTCCCAGACCAACTCATAAAGTTCTTCCTTGGTAAAAATTTTCTTAGGGTGTTTAAGGAGAGTTTGGAGAATCAAGCATTCTTTCTTGGCAAGGCGAATGGTTTCCTGACTATTTTTGATTTCAAAACTTTCTGCATTAAACTGGATATTTTTTAAGTTTTGTGGCAGATTTTCAGTTTTTTCTATTTCCGTAGGCTGTTTTTCTGCACTTTGGCGTAATTGAACAGTAACTCTAGCAAAGACTTCGTCCAAATCAAAAGGTTTCACTATGTAATCATTGGCACCATCTAAGAGATATTGACTGATTAACTTTTTATCGCTCAAAGCTGTTAGCATAATGACTGGAGTTTGGCTTTGTTCCCTGATGGCTTTTAAAACCTGATCCCCATTTTTTCCAGGAAGCATGATATCTAGCAAAACGAGGTCAATCCCACCTTGGTCAAAACGCATGATTCCTTCTGTACCAGAAAAGGCTTGAATCACCTCATGCTCCTCAGTGAGAAGTGTTCGCAAAATTTCTTGAATGTCACTATTGTCTTCAATAACCAATATCCTAGCCATAAACACCAACCTTTCTGCAACTATTATAGCATGTTTTATTGATAAAGCTTAAACAGAAAAGCTCCTCGCATAAAATCGCGAGAAAGCCTTAGAGGGTTAAAATATAAAATCCACTTGCTAAACAACATAGTATCCTTATAGTTGCTAATAAGAAGTTAGTCTAGCAGAATGAATCTCTCATTTCTCTCCTACTAGTCCGTAATTCGTTGATACATTTCGGGTCTTCTATCTCGAAACAAGCCCCAGTTTAGGCGTTCACTTGCTCCCTTGTCAAGGTCATAAGTTGCTAACAGAACAGCTTCACCTTGTCTTTCAGCTCGCTCTAGAATAGCTCCTGTTTCATCCGTCATAAAGGAGGAACCGTAGAAGTCAAGACTGGAACTCTGTCCACCATTTTCCTCACTTGGAGTGACTTCCTCTAATCCATAACGATTGGCTGCAATAACTGGGACAATATTTGCTGCTGCGTGTCCTTGCATGGTACGTTGCCAGTGACCACAACTATCTGTATCCAAAATCGGCTCTGAACCGATGGCTGTTGGATAAAAGAGCAATTCAGCCCCATTTAACGCAAGACAGCGGGCTGTTTCAGGGAACCATTGATCCCAACAGATACCGATCCCAATCTTAGCGTAGCACGTATCCCAGACCTTGAAACCTGTGTTACCGGGTGTGAAATAAAACTTTTCTTGATAATAATGATCATCTGGTATATGGGTCTTCCGATAAACGCCTAGCACTTCCCCATCTGCATCAATGACAGCAATAGAGTTATACAAGACATTGCCATCTTTTTCATAGAAACTGATTGGTAAAACGACCTTTAGCTCCTTGGCAATGGTTTTAAAATGCTGAATAGCTGTATTGTCTGTCACCGACTGGGCATGCTGGTAGTAGTCATACTGACGTTCCTGACAAAAGTATGGACGTTCAAACAACTCGGGCAAGAGAATAATTTGGGCACCGTGTTCTGCAGCCTGACGTACTAAACGCTCTGCGGTTTGGATATTTGTTGCCACATCCTTGGCGCATTGCATTTGAATGGCTGCAACTCTTACATTTCTCATCTTTTTCTCCTATTCTGGGATTTGTTGGGTGATACAGTGGATATTGCCACCACCTAATAGAATATCTCTGGCTGGAATTCCGACAACTTTACGGTCTGGAAAACACTTGCTGAGGATATCTAAGGCCACTTGGTCGTTTTTATCTTGAAACTGGGGAACCAAGACTGCCTTATTGGCGATATAAAAGTTTACGTAGGAAGCTGCTAGTCGTTCACCTGCGTATCGCTCTTCTTCTCCTTCTTCATAGATGTAGCCTGGCAAATCTTCTTCTGTAACAACTTGTCGAACTGCAGGGATAGGAAGCTTATGAATAGTGAAAGGGCGACCTTTTGCATCTGTCTCTTGCTCTAAGAGTTCGAGATCTGATTTTGACATGTCATATTGAGGATCGCTTTTGTCGTCTGTCCAAGCCAAAACAACCTCAGCAGGACCAACAAAGGCTGCAACATTGTCAACGTGTTCATTGGTTTCATCCTGATAAATACCATAAGGAAGCCAGATAACTTTTTCAGCACCTAGATAGTCCAATAAACTTCTCTCAATTTTTTCCTTACTTAGGTGAGGATTACGCCCAGGACTAAGCAAGCAACTTTCAGTTACGAGAATGGTTCCTTGTCCATCACTATGGATTGCGCCTCCTTCCAGTACAAAAGGTTTGGCATCGTAAACGGGCATTTCCAAGACCTCAGCAAAATGACTGGCTACTTGATCATCATCTTCATAGTCTTGGTAGAGACCATCTACAGCTCCACCCCAAGCATTGAAAGACCAATCCACGGCTAATTTCTGGCCTTCATCATTGACAAGAATGGTCGGACCTGTATCACGCGCCCAGGCATCATTGGTGGGGATGTCTAAATAAACAACCTTGTCTCCAAGATAAGATTGGGCTTCTGATAGATAGTCCCGCTCCACCAAGAGATAAACGTTTTCCCCTTCTGCTATGGTCTTAATAATCTGGCTGAAAGCTCTTTTAGCAGCCTTTCCTTGAAAGGGCCATGAACCTGGTCGAGTCGGCCATATCATGAGGGTACCATGATGTGCTTCGTACTCTGCTGGCATGCGATAGCCTAATTTTTTGGGACTGTCCATCATGATAATCTCCCTTTAAAATCTTGATAGCCAAAGGCTTTGACTAAGCTGCAGTCTCCCTGTTCGTCCATGAGATAGAGACTTGGCAATCCAATACCGTTGAAGGTATTGTTTTTGACAAAGGAATAAATGGCCATATCTTCAAAATAAAGTCTGTCTCCGATTTGAACTGGATTTTCAAAGCTATAATCACCGATCACATCTCCTGTCAGACAAGTATTGGAAGAAAGTCTATAGGTATGGGCTTTTTCCTGTGCCTCAAAGCCATTTCTCAAAGGTGGACGATAGGGCATCTCGAGTACGTCAGGCATATGGCAGGTCGCAGAGGCATCTAAAACCAAGATTTCCATACCGTTTTCTACAATATCCAATACTTCAGTTGCTAGATAACCTGCATTGAGCGCAATAGCTTCCCCGGGCTCGATATAGACTTCAAGATTGTAAGTTTCTCGGATACGCTTGATCTCAGAAATCAGCAAATCTACATCATAGTCCTCTCTTGTGATGTGATGACCACCACCCATATTGAGCCATTTAACTTGATGTAAGTAGGGACCAAACTGCTCTTCTACTGCTTTCAAAGTTGTCTCTAAATCATCTGAGCCTTGCTCGCAAAGAGTATGAAAATGTAGTCCGTCAACCAAATCCAACAAATCGCTAGGAATTTTATCTAGTGTCACGCCAAAACGAGAACCTGGTGCACAGGGGTCATAGAGCGCGTGATCTTCTTGAGTTGAACATTGAGGATTGAGACGTAAACCTACACTGACACCAGCCTCCCGACAACGAGCCCTATGCTTGCGCAACTGTCTCTCAGAGTTAAAGACAATATGATCCGTTATCTCCAGCAATTCCTCCAAGTCTGCATCCTTGAAAGCAGGCGCAAAGACATGGACTTCACCAGGGAACTCTTCTCTAGCTAGCTTTGCTTCATAGAGACCACTTGCAGTTGTACCTGATAGATACTGGCTGATCAAGGGATAGGTTTTGTAGAGGGAATATGCCTTCTGGGCAAGCAAAACCTTGCAACCAGCTTCTTCTTGAACATATTTTAGAATACGACAATTGGCTTCTAACTTGGCCAAATCAATGACATAAGCTGGTGTTGGTACTTGTTCTAGCTTCATTAGTCCACCGTTTGTGGATTTTCAACCACAACCCAAGGCAAACCATACTCATTCAAAGCTTCCATGAATGGATCTGGATCCAACTCTTCAAGGTTGTAAACTCCAGCTTGTTTCCAAGTACCGTTCATAACCAACTTAGTCCCAATCATGGCTGGAACTCCTGTCGTGTAAGAAATCGCTTGCGAACCAACCTCTGCGTAACATTCCTGATGGTCGCAAACATTGTAGATGTAGATGGTCTTTTCAACGCCATCTTTTACACCTGTAAAGATACATCCAATATTGGTTTTACCTACAGTGCGTGGCCCAAGGCTGGCTGGATCTGGAAGCAAGGCTTTCAAAAATTGGATTGGAACAATTTCTTGACCGTTAAAGTTAATGGTATCCGTACGAAGGAGACCGACATTTTCCAAACATTTCATGTGCGTCAAGTATGATTGACCAAAAGTCATAAAGAAACGAATGCGTTTGACACCCGGAATGTTTTTCGCTAATGATTCGATTTCTTCGTGATGAAGAAGATACATGTCTTTTTGTCCGACCTGAGGGAAATCGTACTCGCGCTTGATAGACATAGCTTCGACTTCGACCCATTTTCCATCTTCCCAATAAGAACCTGGTGCTGAAACCTCGCGTAGATTGATTTCTGGGTTAAAGTTTGTCGCAAACGGATAACCGTGGTCACCACCATTACAGTCTAAAATGTCGATATAATGGATTTCATCAAAATAGTGTTTGAGGGCATAAGCTGAAAAGACACTGGTCACACCTGGGTCAAAACCAGAACCAAGAAGAGCAGTCAAGCCTGCTTCTTTGAATTTCTCCTGATAAGCCCACTGCCATGAGTAGTCAAAGTAGGCTGTAAAACCAAGTTCCTTGCAGCGTTTTTCGTAGATAGCACGCCACTCAGGCTCTTCCGTGTCTTCTGCTTCGTAGTTGGCTGTATCGATATAGTGAACACCTGTTGCCAAACAAGCGTCCATAATGGTTAAATCTTGATATGGTAGTGCTACGTTCAAAACGGCTTCTGGCTTATAGCTTTCAATCAGGGCAATCACTTCTTCTACCTTGTCAGCATCAAGAGCAGCTGTCTCAATCTTTGTACTTGTTTTGCCTTCCAGTTTAGCCTTCAAGTCATCACATTTTGACTTGGTACGACTGGCAATCATAATCTCTGTAAAGGTTTCGCTATCTTGACAAATCTTTGAAATAGCAACTTGGGCAACTCCCCCACATCCAATAACTAGTAAACGACTCATTTTTTTCCTTCCTCTTCTTCTAAAATGTCCTCAACATACTTGGGCAACATAAAGGCCCCCACGTGTAAGTTTGCAGTGTAGTATTCTGTGAAAAGCTGGCGTTTTTTCCAGCCTTCTTTATCAAAATCTTTGACAGGGTGGTATTTTTTCGATGCAAATCCAAACAACCAATAGCCAGCTGGGCTAGTTGGGATATGGGCCTGATAGACCCGACTGATTGGAAAGGCTTGATTAACCTTACGGTGCATGCTTCGGCAAGCCGACTCATCCTCGTCAAAGAAGGGACTCCCATGCTGGTAAATCATGATACCGTCTTCTTTCAAGGCTCTGTAACTGTTGCCGTAAAATTCCTTGGTAAAGAGCCCTTCCGTATGACCAAATGGATCTGTCGCATCGTTGATGATAATATCGTAATCATCTTCGCAGTTTCGCAAAAAGCGTAGCCCATTTTGATAGTAAATGGTAACACGAGGGTCATCAAGTCCCGCAGCAAAGTCTGGAAAATACTCACGACAGACCTCAACCAACATCTCATCTGGTTCCACAATATCGATTTGCTCCAGTTCAGGATAGAGGGTTAATACTTGAGCAACACCACCGTCACCACCCCCAATAACCAAGACTTTCTTGGGATTGGGATGCACAGCCATTGGAACGTGAACAGTCATTTCGTTGTAGACAAAATCATCCGCATCTGAAAACAAGACATGCCCGTTTAAAATCAAAATCTTTCCAAAAGCTGGCGTATCCAAGACTTCGATATCCTGCCATTCACTTTTACCAGCGTAGAGTTGCTTGGCTGTTCTCAAGGATAATTTGACATCTGGAGTATGAACTTCAGAAAACCATAAATCCATCTAGTTCTCCTTTCTCTTAATGACGTTGATGTGATTGACCTCAGGATCTTCCGTCCCTTGGAGGGAGCAACCACGTTCCTTGGCAAATTGGATATAGTATACAATTTCACGTGTAATGCGTTCACCAGGAGCCAAGATAGGGATTCCTGGAGGATAGCACATGACAAATTCCCCACAGACTTGTCCAACAGACTCATCCAAGGTCAAGCTTTTTCTCTCGGAATAGAAGGCTTCTTGTGGAGACAGCACCAACTCAGGCTGAATATATTCTCCAGCTATTAAGTCTTTTCCATCTCTCGAGTAAAGTCTCTTGATATCAGCCAAAGCACCAACCAAGCGCTCGATGTCTTGGATACGGTCACCAATCGAAATGTAGGCCAGGATATTGCCAATATCACCAAACTCAATCTGAATGTCGTATTCGTCTCGTAGGAGGTCATAAACCTCGATACCTGTTAAGCCAATACCCTGAGTGTAAACTGACAACTTGGTTACATCAAAATCACAGACCGACACACCATCAATTAACTCTTTTGAGTAGGCATAGTAACCACCAATAGCATTGATTTCACGACGAGCGTACTCGGATAGCTCAATGACCTTCTCAAACGACTCTTTACCACGAAGGGCCAAGTTGCGACGTGAAATATCCAAACTAGCCATCAGCAAATAAGAGGCGGATGTTGACTGGGTCAGGTTGATTATCTGACGAACGTATTCAGGATTCATCTGCTCCCCGATTAAAAGAAGCGAACTTTGGGTCAAACTCCCACCAGACTTATGCATAGAAACTGCTGCCATATCAGCACCTGCATCCATAGCAGAAATTGGAAGTTTATTAGTGAAATGCAAATGCGCTCCGTGGGCCTCATCTACCAAAACCATCATGCCAGCTTCATGAGCCATTTTTGTCAATCTCTTTAGGTCTGAACAGATGCCGTAGTAAGTAGGATTGTTAATCAAAATGGCCTTGGCATCTGGATGGTCCTTTATGGCCTGGGCTACTCGATCATTTTCAAGACCTAAAGCGATACCAATTTTAGGATCTACACTCATCTCTATATAGATGGGAATGGCACCACATAGAACCAGCGCATTGATAGCAGATTTGTGGACATTACGTGGCAGAATAATCTTATCTCCAGCCTTGCAGGTTGACAGAATCATAGTCTGCACCGATGAAGTTGTTCCACCAATCATGAGAAAGGCATGGCTAGCTCCAAAAGCATCCGCCGCTAGCTCCTCTGCATCCCGAATAATCGAAATAGGGTGACCAAGATTATCCAAGGGTTTCATCGAATTGACATCAATGCCAACACATTTTTCACCTAACAGTTCGACAAGTTCTGGATTTCCTCGTCCGCGTTTGTGACCTGGTACATCAAAGGGAACAATCCTTTTCTTGCGTAACTTCACCAAGGCCTCATAAATTGGGGCTTGGTTTTGATCTAACTCTTTCAAGACATACTCCTTTCAATATTTTTAGGACCTTATGAAAACTAAGGAACTAAAGGTTGACTCATGAAAAAAGAGCAGGATTTCACCTGCTCTGCAATCTTCTGACGTTTTTATGTTTGTTTCTGTTGAGTATGTCTGTTCCCGATGTTTCCTAACTCTCTAGTAGCAAATATTACGTACTTTATTGATCGTTTCACAAGATGACGTGTGCTTTCACCACACTAAAAATTTATGAATTAGGACACGTGTCCTAACATCAACTTATAAAAGTAGGCTTTTAACCCTATCAATAATGTGGTTTTTCAACCACGCTTCGGCATTCAACCCTGCCTGTCCGTAGGCATTTTTTACTCGGGTTTATATTTGCTAGAAAACATCATCTCATTTTCTAAGCTTTATTACTATATCATGTTTCCAAGAACTTGTAAAGCCTTTTACGAAAAAAATATAAAAAAGTTCGTAAAATATTTGGATTTTATTTGATTTAATACTAATTATTCTCTTGCAAACGATTATAAAGTGAACAAAATGTTTATCGTATTTAATTTAAAATTTTTTATGCTATTCTATACTCTTTACCTTCGGTGTTTGATCTATCAGAGAAGATGTCGACATTTTTATATCATTAAAATCGTGCAACTTTTTTCAGATACTTTTAAAAGATTGATTTCCCTATATTTTTCCTTTATACTGGATAAAAAGGAGATTAGTATGTCAGAAACAAATCACGAAATTGATTCAAACTTTGCAGGGCGTTTAAATATCCTGCGTGCAGGTGTTCTTGGTGCCAACGATGGAATTATTTCCATTGCTGGTGTGGTTATTGGGGTTGCTAGTGCTACGAGCAATATCTGGATTATCTTTTTATCAGGTTTTGCGGCTATCTTAGCTGGTGCCTTTTCAATGGCTGGTGGAGAATATGTGTCCGTTTCAACTCAAAAAGATACTGAGGAAGCGGCCGTTGCGCGTGAGCAACTCTTGCTAGACCAAGATATAGAGTTAGCCAAAAAGTCCCTCTATGCTGCTTATATCCAAAATGATGAGTGTGAAACATCAGCCCAACTTCTCACCAACAAAGCCTTTTTAAATAATCCGCTCAAGGCTTTGGTAGAGGAAAAATATGGGATTGAGTATGAAGAATTTACCAATCCTTGGCATGCTGCTATCTCTAGCTTTATTTCTTTTTTCCTTGGTAGCTTACCACCAATGCTTTCAATTACCATTTTCCCAAGTGAATACCGCATCCCTGCTACTGTCCTTATCGTCGGTGTGGCCCTTCTTCTCACTGGTTACACTAGTGCCAAACTTGGAAAAGCCCCAACCAAAACAGCTATGATTCGAAACCTCACTATTGGTCTCTTGACTATGGGAGTTACCTTCTTGCTCGGACAACTTTTCAGCATTTAATACTTTTCGAAAATCTCTTCAAACCACGTCAGCTTCGCCTTGCCGTAGATATGTTACTGACTTCGTCA
>NZ_VMMJ01000003.1:0-21929 GCF_013277145.1 Streptococcus sp. 3705
AGTAAGTATTCCACCAAGGATAAGTGTTTCGAGTTTCATGGGTTATTTAAAAGGAAAAAGTGCACTCATGATGTTTGACAAACACGCCAATCTCAAGTACAAGTTTGGGAATCGGCATTTCTGGGCGGAAGGTTATTATGTAAGTACAGTAGGGCTTAATGAAGCCACAATTAAGAAATATATCCAAGAACAGGAAAAGCATGATATAGCACTAGATAAATTGAGTGTAAAAGAATATGAGGATCCCTTTAGGGATAGTGGTAAGTAATACTAAAGCCTCTTTAAGAGGCAAGTGACGAGTCAAGAGCAATGAGGCTTGAACAAAGTGAAAGCCAGCGTCTTTAGGCGCTGGCTGGTAATTTGGGCTTATAGCCCTGGGACAAACCACCCGTTTGACGGGTGGTTATGATTGTGGGAAGATTTTTGAAGAATTTTAATCAAAATAAAGCAAGTCTTTGCTGGTGCTTGTAAAGAGGTCGAAGCCATCCTTGGTAACAACACCGCAGTCTTCAATACGAACACCGACTTTACCAGGGATATAGATACCTGGTTCAACAGAGAAGCACATGCCTTCTTCGATGACCATGTCGTTTCCTTCCATGATAGATGGGAATTCGTGGACATCCATACCGATACCGTGACCAAGACGGTGGTTGAAGTACTCGCCGTAACCAGCTTTTTCTATGACCTCACGGGCAGCGCGGTCCACTTCATGGGCAGTCACTCCCGGCTTGATAAAGTCAAGAGCAGCTTGTTGAGCTTCAAGAGTCAAGTTATAAATGTCTTTCTTGAATTGGTCAGGTTTGCCGACTGCGACTGTACGAGTCATATCTGACGCATAGCCGTTGACGAGGACACCTAGGTCAAAGAGGAGAAGGGCGTTATTTTCGACCTTATTAGCTGCTGGAATGCCGTGCGGATTTGCAGCGTTATTGCCAGTTAAGACCATGGTATCAAAACTCATTTCATAACCTTCACGCTTCATAGCAAAGTCGATTTGAGCGATGATATCTGTCTCAGTTTTATCAAGAGAAATATTGTCAAAGCCAACTTTTACAGCCTTGTCCGCATAGAGACCTGCAACCATCATTTTTTGCACTTCGTCAGCTGATTTGATGAGGCGCATGCGTTGGATACGAGGAGTGAGGTTTTCAAACTCAGCAGTTTCAAAAACGGTTTTTAAACCATGATATTTTGTTAAGATGAGATTGTCAAACTCAACAGCGACACGTTTGAAGTCAAGTTGTGGAAGAGCATGTTTCATTTTTTGCCATGGATTTTCAGAATCCACATAGCCCACAACTGGGAAGGAAACAGTGCTAGTAGCACGCTCAACTTCAAGGGCTGGGACAAAGAGGAGGGGTTCTTGATCCGCTAGGACAAAAAGGAACATTTGACGTTCATGGGGGTCACTGTAAAAGCCAGTGAGGTAATTGATTGTGACGGGGTCAGATACGACAGCGACGTCTAGTTTTTCTGATTCAAGATATGTTACGATTTGTTGTAATTTAGACATATGCTACCTTCTTTCTACCCCTCTATTTTGGCAAAAAAAGTGAGAAAATGCAAGGGAGAAGGGTAAAAGAAAAGACAAAAAGAACTCCGACAAGATGTGGAGTTCTTTTATATAATTCCCATTTGTTTAAGAAAAGTCAGCCTTGCTTTTGACATCACTGTATTCTTCAGCGATTTCTTGGCTGAGAATATCTTCATAGGCAGGGAGTTGGATGTCCTGACCATATTTCTTCTTGAGGGCAGTAGTGACTAGGCGATAAGCTAGATTGGCATTACGAGAGAGGATAGGCCCGTGGAAGTAGGAACCAAAGACATTTTTATAATGAACGCCTTCACCGATTTTTTCTTCGTTATTTCCATTGCCATAGACAACCTGTCCCAGCGGTTTTTGGTCATCTGAGAGGAAGGTACGGCCCTGATGATTTTCAAAACCATAGTAGGTTTCATCGAAATCTTCATTGTGAATCTTGATGTCACCGATAAAACGGTTATTGGTCTGGTTGAGGGTGTAGTGGCCCATGACCCCTAGTCCTTCGATGCGTCTCCCTGAAGCTTCAACATAATATTGCCCCAATAGTTGGAAACCACCGCAGATAGCGAGAACCACACCGTCGTTTTGGATGTAGTTGTCAATGCTCTCTTTTTTAGCAGGTAGGTCGTCTGCAATAATACTTTGTTCAAAGTCTTGACCGCCACCGAAAAAGGTAATGTCGTAGTGGTTTTCATCAAAATTATCATGAAGTGAAACGATGTCAACTTTCACATAGGCTCCCAGTTTTTCAGCAACATACTTGAGCATGAGGATGTTTCCATTGTCCCCATAGGTATTCATGAGGTTTCCGTAGAGGTGGGCAATGTTGAGCTGATAGGGGTAATTGCCATCTTTTGAGGAAAGTGAAGTATAAACCATTAGTTCATCTCCTTTCTAACAATCTGACGACTAGCCAGCAGTTCGCGGAATTCAAGCATAGCAGTATAAGTTGCCAGAATATAAGCATGCTTGCAGTCTTGGTTTTCAATGGTCTTAAGAACTTGTTCCAGACTACTTGTTTCAGTGATTTTATCAGCTGGATAGCCTGTCACTCGGAGGCGACGTGCGATTTCAGAATGACGAACACCGCCAGCGTTAATTTCTGGAATATCCATCTCAGTGATTTGTTCAAAATCAGCATCCCAGATCCAGCTGGTATCAATACCGTCTGCATAGTCAGCGTTAAGGAGGACGGATAGGCTAAATGGATAAGGCGCTAGTTTAATCATCTCGATAGCTTGGGTAGCACCGACTGGATTTTTAATCAAGACAAGGGTACATTCTTTGTCACCGATATGGAAGGTTTCTTGGCGTCCAAAGACAGCACGGCTCTTGTCAAATCCTTGCTTGATGAGTTGCGAATCTGCCCCAAGGAAACGGGCGATAGCAACCGCAGCAAGGGCATTGTAGATGTTGTAGAGCCCGCCGATTTGGATGCCGTATTCCTGGCCGTCGATGACAAAGCGAGAACGATTGTTGGTCAACTCAACCAGTTCTGTCAAGCGATAGTCTAGATCAGGACGTTTACATCCACAACCTTCACAGATATAGGCACCCAAGTTTGCATAGGTATTGTGCTCATATTTGAGGATACTTTGACAGTCAGGACAGAGAATTCCTTCTGTATTATAGTGAGCCAGTTGGGCTGGCCCTTTCTCCAAGTCAAAACCAAAATACTCTACAGGATTTGGAATAGCTGGCTTGTAGAAAAGTGGACTGTCTCCATTAAGGAGAACAGTGGCAGTAGGTACCTTACGAATAGCATCCAAAATCATCTTGTAAGTTGTGTAAATCTCACCATAGCGGTCCATCTGGTCACGGAAGATATTAGTGATGACGAAGAGACTTGGCTGGATGTAGTCACAGATACGAGATAGGCTGGCTTCATCAATTTCTAAGACGGCAATATTTTTTCCAGTTTTAGACGATTTGGCAGTCAGGAAAGTTGTTGCAATCCCTGTAATCATATTGGCACCGCTTGGGTTGGTCAGAACTTGACCATAAACCTCTTTTAAAATGCCGACAGTGAGGGCAGTTGTCAAGGTTTTCCCGTTAGTTCCAGTGACCACGACAATCTCGTAGTTCTTAGCTAGGTTTTGTAAAAGATCTTTATCAAATTGAAGGGCGACTTTTCCTGGAAGCGTACTTCCACGGCCAAGACGACTTAAAACGAAGTGGGAAGAACGCCCAGCAAGAAGGCCAAAAGTAGTTTTTAATTTCATGTTTCTATTATATCATAAAAGAGGGAAAAGACAGATTTGATACTCAATGAAAATCAAAGAGCAAACTAGGAAGCTAGCCGCAGGTTGCTCAAAGCACTGCTTTGAGGTTGTAGATAGAACTGACGAAGTCAGTAACATATATACGGCAAGGTGAAGCTGACGTGGTTTGAATTTGATTTTCGAAGAGTATGAGATTTCGTAGAAATGAAAACAGCCCTCAGAGGGCTGTTCAATACGATTGAATTTTAACTTAAATCGCAAATAGGTCATTCAAGTTCTCAGCCAAGGTTGGGTGAGTGAAGATTTGTTTTGTGAAGTAAGTGTAAGGAATTTTGTTGTCCATAGCAACAGTGATGATGTTGATGATTTCTTGAGATCCTTCTGAGAAGATGCTTGCTCCAAGAATTTCTTTTGTTTCAGTATTAACCACAGCTTTGAAAGCTCCACGAAGGTCTCCATTTACGTGCCCACGAGGCATGGCTGCAACAGGGATTTCCTTAACGGCGTATGGAAGTTTCAAATCAGCTGCTTGGCTTTCAGTCAAACCAACTTGTGAAAGCGCAGGTGTGATAAACATGGTGTTTGGTACATTGAGACGGTCTTCAAGAGTGTAGCTGCCATCTCCAGCAAGGTAGCTGTAAACAACACGGAAGTCATCAAGTGAAATGTAAGTAAATTGAAGTCCACCGTTGACATCTCCAACTGCAAAGACACCAGGAACGTTTGTTTGACAGTGTTTGTCTACTTTAATAGCGCCACGTTCAGTTAGTTCAATATCTGTATTTTCAAGTTGAAGTGGTTCTACATTTGGTTTGCGTCCAGTTGCGTAGAGAAGGGCATCGAAACGGTAAGTTTCGTTTTCAGTCACGACAAGGACTTGGTCACCGTCGTTTTTGATTTCAGTAGTATGGATATTTTGAAGCAATTCAATACCGTCTTCTTCCATATATTGTTTAGCAAGAGCTGCGATGGAAGGTTCTGCACGAGGTAGGAAAGTATCCAAGGCATCTAGGACTGTGACCTTGCTTCCAAGTTTGTTGTAAAGGCCAGCAAATTCAAGACCGATATTTCCGCCACCAAGGACTCCAAGTTTTTCAGGCAACTTGTCCAAGTTTTGGATCCCTGTTGAGTCAAAGACGTTTTTGCTTGTAGCAAGTCCAGGGATTGGCAAGACGTTTGAAACAGCACCAGTGTTGATGACGATTGTTTCAGCAGTCAGTTCTTTCTTTTCATCACCAGCTTGGATTTCGATGACTTTATTTGAAAGGAAGTGAGCTTCCGCATCAAAGATATCCACGCCTGTACCAGCAACAGTCGCATAGTTTTTACCGTTGAGGCGACCAGTGATAGTATTTTTGGTAGCAATGACTTCTTCAAAAGACAAGCCCTTCTCAGCAGCAACTAGCAAGGTTTTAGTTGGGATACAACCGATGTTGATACAAGTTCCACCGTACATAGCTTTGCTACGTTCAACGAGGGCAACTTTTTTGCCAGCTGAAGCCAATTTACCAGCTAGTGTTTTACCAGCCTTACCAAATCCAATAACGATTAAATCATAAGTTAACATTTAGAGTTCCTCCTATTCGAATTTCATTCTAGCACAAGAAAAAAACTTTTGCACAATTCTGCTACGAAAAAGACAGAAAAAGATAAAAACGCTTTCCAGACAAAAAACTAGTAATTTTTTGACAAGCTTGATAAACTAAAATCCTATCTATTTTTATATAAGATAGAATAAATGTTCGAAAATAGGAGGTTTTATGAAATCGAATCGTTATATTATTGCCTTTGCTGGGGTCATTTTACACTTAATGCTGGGTTCGACTTATGCTTGGAGTGTTTATCGTAACCCTATTATTGAAAAAACGGGATGGGATCAGGCTTCTGTTGCCTTTGCCTTTAGTCTAGCAATCTTTTGTTTAGGCTTATCGGCTGCATTTATGGGGCGTTTGGTAGAAAAATTTGGTCCGAGAGTCATGGGGAGTCTATCTGCTTTTCTATACGCAGGTGGAAATATCTTAACAGGATTTGCAATAGACCGTCAGGAGCTGTGGTTGTTGTATCTGGCTTACGGCATTTTAGGTGGGCTTGGTTTGGGAGCAGGCTACATTACCCCTGTGTCAACGATTATAAAATGGTTTCCTGATAAACGTGGTCTCGCAACAGGTTTAGCGATTATGGGGTTTGGTTTTGCTTCTTTATTGACTAGTCCTATAGCGCAACATCTCATCGCAGGGGTAGGGCTTGTAGAAACTTTTTATATTTTAGGTGCAAGTTACTTTATTATCATGCTCCTAGCTTCACAATTCATTAAGCGTCCAAATGAGCAAGAGCTTGCAATTTTATCTGCTTCAGGGAAAGAAAAAACAGCCTCTTTGACGCAAGGAATGGCTGCAAATCAGGCTCTAAAAAGCAATCGGTTTTATATACTTTGGATTATTTTCTTTATCAACATAGCTTGTGGTTTAGGCTTAATTTCAGCGGCATCGCCAATGGCACAGGAGATGGCTGGCTTGTCTACAAGTCATGCAGCAGTAATGGTGGGCGTTTTAGGGATTTTCAATGGATTTGGTCGCTTGCTCTGGGCGAGTTTGTCTGACTATATCGGTCGCCCTCTAACCTTTAGTATATTACTGCTTGTCAATCTTTTCTTTTCTCTCTCACTTTGGCTCTTTACAGATTCCGTTTTATTTGTAGTCGCTATGTCTATTTTGATGACTTGCTATGGAGCTGGTTTTTCCTTGATTCCAGCTTATCTCAGTGATATTTTTGGAACCAAGGAATTAGCTGCTCTGCATGGTTATATTTTAACAGCTTGGGCAATGGCTGGTTTAGCAGGACCTATTTTATTAGCAGAAACTTATAAAATGGCTCATTCTTACACACAAACCTTGTTCGTTTTTATCATTTTATATAGTATCGCCTTGGCTTTGTCTTATTATCTAGGTCGTTCCATCAAAAAGGAAAGCCAAAAACCGTTTACATGATTTTCTGTAGAAATTGGGCTATCTTTTACTTCTCTCTTGTGTTATACTAGATAGGTTGCAAAGAAAACAGTACTTTTCTTTTGTGGAAAAGAAGCAACACGATTTTGTATCCAGTATATGAAAATACGTCATAAAAAGAAAAGTATAGACTAAGCCCTATAGGGTGGCTTCGCACCACCTTTAGAAAGAAGAATAACGTGAAATTTAATGAATTAAACTTGTCTGCTGATTTGCTAGCAGAGATTGAAAAAGCTGGTTTTGTAGAAGCCAGTCCGATCCAAGAACAAACCATTCCATTGGCTCTTGAAGGTAAGGACGTTATCGGTCAAGCTCAGACTGGTACAGGAAAAACTGCAGCCTTTGGCTTGCCTACCCTTGAAAAAATCCGTACAGAAGAAGCGACCATCCAAGCCTTGGTCATCGCTCCAACACGTGAACTTGCTGTCCAAAGTCAAGAAGAACTCTTCCGCTTTGGTCGTAGTAAGGGAGTCAAAGTCCGTTCAGTATATGGCGGATCAAGCATTGAAAAGCAAATTAAGGCTCTTAAATCTGGTGCCCATATCGTGGTGGGAACTCCAGGTCGCCTCTTGGACTTGATTAAACGTAAGGCCTTGAAATTACAAGATATTGAAACTCTTATCCTTGACGAAGCGGATGAAATGCTCAACATGGGCTTCCTTGAAGACATTGAAGCCATCATTTCTCGTGTTCCTGAAAACCGTCAAACTCTTCTTTTCTCAGCAACTATGCCAGATGCTATCAAACGTATCGGTGTTCAGTTTATGAAAGAACCTGAACATGTGAAGATTGCTGCCAAGGAATTGACAACTGAATTGGTTGACCAGTACTATATCCGAGTCAAAGAGCAAGAAAAATTTGATACCATGACACGTCTCATGGATGTGGAACAACCTGAGCTTGCTATCGTATTTGGTCGTACCAAGCGCCGTGTGGATGAATTGACTCGTGGTCTTAAAATCCGTGGTTTCCGTGCCGAAGGAATTCATGGTGACCTAGACCAAAACAAACGTCTGCGTGTCCTTCGTGACTTTAAAAATGGTAATCTTGATGTTTTGGTTGCGACAGACGTGGCAGCGCGTGGGTTGGATATTTCAGGTGTGACTCATGTCTATAACTACGATATTCCACAAGATCCTGAAAGTTATGTTCACCGTATCGGTCGTACAGGTCGTGCCGGTAAGTCAGGTCAGTCGATTACTTTCGTATCACCAAATGAAATGGGCTACCTCCAAATCATTGAAAACTTGACTAAGAAACGCATGAAAGGTCTCAAACCTGCAAGTGCAGAAGAAGCCTTCCAAGCTAAAAAACAAGTAGCTCTCAAGAAAATCGAACGTGATTTTGCAGATGAGACTATCCGTGCCAACTTTGAGAAATTTGGTAAGGATGCTCGTAAGCTAGCTGCCGAATTTACTCCAGAAGAATTGGCAATGTATATTTTGAGTCTGACTGTTCAAGATCCGGATAGCCTTCCTGAAGTGGAGATTGCGCGTGAAAAACCACTGCCATTTAAACCATCAGGTAATGGTTTTGGTGGTAAAGCTAAGGGAGGTCGTCGTGGAGATGACCGTCGTGATAATCGCCGAGGAGATAACCGTCGTGGTGGTCGCCGTGATGATTTCAAAAAAGGCAGTCGTAGCAACGATCGTTTTGATAAGGAAAAACGTTACCGTAAGGATAATAAAAAACCACGCAATACTTCAAGTGAAAAGCAAACAGGCTTTGTTATTCGTAACAAGGGCGATAAATAAGAAAAAGCGGTTCAAAATGAATCGCTTTTTTATATAAGGAGACCAAGGGTGAAAGAAGATGGTGATAGCAAAGGATAGGTGAAATGGAAAGGTATTATCAATCCACCTTCTTATGATGATATGATATCAAATATAAATTAGGTTGTCAATAAGAAAACATAATTTTCTAAAATATTTCAGCTAGTCTAAATTGCAATTAAATAAGCAATTTTCAGATAATAATTGAAAATTCAATCTGTTTATGTTATAATGATAGCGATTAAATTCGAGGTGAAAAATGGCACATTTATTAGAAAAAACAAGAAAAATTACTTCTATCCTGAAGCGCTCAGAGGAGCAGTTGCAGGAAGAACTTCCATACAATGCGATTACCCGTCAATTGGCAGACATTATTGATTGTAATGCTTGTATTGTTAACAGCAAGGGGCGTCTCCTTGGCTATTTTATGCGTTATAAAACAAATACAGATCGCGTAGAGCAGTTCTTCCAAACTAAGATTTTCCCGGATGACTACATTCAAGGTGCGAATATGATTTACGATACAGAAGCCAATCTGACAGTTGATCATGATTTAAGTATTTTTCCTGTGGAAAGTCGTTCGGACTTTCCAGATGGTTTGACGACTATTGCACCGATTCATGTATCGGGGATTCGCCTTGGTTCTTTGATTATTTGGCGTAATGACAAAGAATTTGATGACGAGGACTTGATTCTTGTTGAGATTGCCAGTACCGTTGTTGGAATTCAACTCCTTAATTTCCAACGTGAAGAAGATGAGAAAAATATCCGTCGCCGTACTGCTGTGACCATGGCGGTTAATACCCTTTCTTACTCCGAACTCCGTGCTGTTTCAGCCATTTTAGGAGAATTAAACGGAAATGAAGGGCAGTTAACTGCGTCTGTAATTGCAGACCGTATCGGAATTACCCGTTCTGTGATTGTCAATGCTCTTCGTAAACTTGAGTCTGCGGGAATTATTGAAAGTCGCTCACTTGGAATGAAGGGAACTTACCTTAAGGTCTTGATTTCAGATATTTTTGAAGAAGTGAAGAAAAGAGATTACTAATGACTAAAGCTTTGATTTCGATTGATTATACAGAAGATTTTGTTGCCGACAGTGGTAAATTGACAGCAGGTGCTCCAGCTCAAGCTATTTCGGAAGCCATTAGTAAGGTGACTCGGTTAGCTTTTGAACGCGGAGATTACATCTTCTTTACTATCGATGCTCATGAAGAAAACGATTGTTTCCATCCAGAAAGCAAGCTATTTCCTCCTCACAATTTGATTGGGACTAGTGGACGCAATTTATACGGAGATTTGGGTACATTTTATCAAGAGCATGGTTCAGACAGTCGTGTCTTTTGGATGGATAAACGCCATTACTCAGCTTTTTCAGGGACTGACCTGGATATCCGCTTGAGAGAGCGTCGAATTTCTACAGTTATCTTAACAGGTGTCTTGACGGATATCTGTGTTCTGCATACAGCTATAGATGCCTATAATCTAGGATATGACATCGAGATTGTTCAACCAGCTGTTGCTTCTATCTGGCCTGAAAATCATCAATTTGCTCTAGCTCATTTCAAAAATACACTCGGAGCTAAGTTAGTAGATGAAAATCTAAATGAACTTTCAGAGTAATTTAGTTGATGAAATGAAAAATTTTTGAAAAAAAGTATTGACAAGGATCCCAAAAGTTGATATACTAGTAAAGTAATCAACGCGGGGATGGCGGAATTGGCAGACGCGCAGGACTAAGGATCCTGTGACCGCTTTAGGTCGTGAGGGTTCAAGTCCCTCTCTCCGCATAGGATAAGAGTTAGCTGAGGCTAGCTCTTTTTTTCATCTAGTTAAAGTAGAGCAAAAAAATTTTTGCTCTTTTTTCGTATTTCATAAACATTTCATATTTGGGTTTTATAATAGTCTTACAAATATGGAGGTGACAAATGAATCCAATCCAAAGAGCTTGGGCTTATGTCAGCAGAAAGCGACTGAGAAGTTTTATTTTATTTCTGATTTTATTGGTCCTATTGGCCGGAATTTCAGCCTGTTTGACTTTGATGAAGTCCAACAAAACAGTTGAAACCAATCTTTACAAATCACTCAACACATCTTTTTCTATTAAGAAGATAGAAAATGGGCAGACTTTCAAGTTGTCAGAGTTAGCGGCTGTGAACAAGATTAAGGGACTGGAAAATGTCTCTCCTGAACTCGAGACGATCGGAAAATTAAAAGACAAGGAAGCGGTGAGTGGTGAGCAAAGCGTTGAACGTGATGATTTGTCAGCTGCGGACAAGAACTTGGTTAGCTTAACGGCTCTTGAGGATTCATCCAAGGATGTGACCTTCACCAGCTCGGCTTTCAACTTAAAAGAAGGGCGACATCTTCAAAAAGGGGATTCAAAGAAAATCATCATCCACGAAGAGCTGGCTAAGAAGAATAGTCTTTCGCTTCATGATAAGATTCGTTTAGATGCTGGACAGTCAGAAGCTGGAAAAGGACACACAGTTGAGTATGAAATCGTTGGCATCTTTTCTGGTAAAAAACAGGAGAAATTCACAGGCTTGTCTTCTGACTTCAGTGAAAACCAGGTCTTTACAGACTATGAAAGTAGCCAAAGCCTTTTGGGTAATGGTGAATCTCTAGTCAGTGCAGCTCGCTTCTATGTAGAAAATCCTAAGGAAATGGATGGACTTATGAAGCAGGTGGAAAACTTAGCCTTGGAAAGTCAAGGCTACCAAGTCGAGAAGGAAAACAAGGCTTTTGAACAAATCAAAGACTCAGTTGCAACCTTCCAAACCTTCCTGACCATCTTCCTTTATGGGATGTTGATAGCTGGAGCTGGAGCCTTAATTTTGGTCTTGTCTCTTTGGTTGAGAGAAAGGGTCTACGAAGTGGGAATCCTTCTGGCACTTGGAAAAGGCAAGAGCTCGATTTTCCTACAATTCTGTTTAGAGGTGGTTTTGGTATCTATCGGTGCTTTGCTTCCATCCTTTATCGCTGGAAATGCCATTACATCCTATCTTCTCCAAACTGTCCTAGCCAGTGGAGATCAGGCAAGCTTACAAGATACACTAGCCAAAGCAAGCAGTTTATCAACCAGCATCTTATCTTTTGCAGAATCCTATGTTTTTCTAGTTCTGCTTAGTTGCTTATCTGTAGCCCTTTGTTTCCTATTCTTATTTAGAAAATCGCCTAAAGAAATTTTATCATCTATTAGTTAAGAAGGAGAAATCATGACTTTATTACAATTACAAGATCTTACCTACCGTTATAAGAACACTGCTGAAGCAGTTCTATATCAGATCAATTATCATTTTGAACCCGGGAAATTTTACAGTATTATTGGTGAGTCAGGAGCAGGAAAATCCACACTCTTGTCCCTACTTGCTGGTTTAGATAGTCCTGTTGAAGGTTCGATTCTTTTCCAAGGAGAGGACATTCGTAAGAAGGGGTATTCTTACCATCGCATGCACCATATTTCCCTGGTCTTTCAAAATTATAACTTGATAGATTATCTTTCTCCACTGGAAAATATCCGCTTGGTCAATAAAAAGGCAAGCAAGGATACACTGCTTGAGCTTGGTTTGGATGAAAGTCAGATCAAGCGGAATGTTCTCCAGTTATCAGGTGGTCAACAGCAACGTGTTGCCATTGCTCGTAGTTTGGTCTCGGAAGCTCCAGTTATTCTTGCAGATGAGCCAACAGGAAATTTGGACCCTAAAACTGCTGGCGATATTGTTGAACTGCTCAAATCACTTGCCCAGAAAACAGGTAAATGTGTCATCGTCGTCACCCACAGTAAAGAAGTGGCACAAGCGTCAGATATTACACTTGAATTGAAGGATAAGAAACTGACTGAAATATAGAATCTAGTTATTAAACTTTAAAATAGTATTAGTTGGTAACCAGATACGTGTATAGTAATAATAAACGAAGTGAGTCATTAACAACTATTTCCCACAGTAGTGATAGCCTAGATAATAACAAAGTTATTATCAAGGTCGGAATTTTTGAGAGTAAAATAGTTTGGGGAACTATTTTAGCCTGAGCATAGAAATTAAAGGTCGAAGGGCTCAAAAATTAGGGATGAAATTCCTACAGGAAGTTGCTCCCGTCCGCACAATCTAAGGGAAATAGTAAAAAATTATTTTATATATGTTATAGACTATAAAATAGAACAACATCTAGAAAGGGAAACTATGTTACACAACGCATTTGCCTATGTTACAAGGAAGTTTTTCAAATCGATTGTCATCTTCCTGATTATTCTCCTCATGGCGAGCTTGAGTTTGGTCGGCTTGTCGATCAAGGGAGCTACTGCCAAGGCTTCTCAGGAGACTTTTAAAAATATCACCAACAGCTTCTCCATGCAAATCAATCGTCGCGTCAATCAAGGAACGCCACGTGGTGCTGGGAATATCAAGGGTGAAGACATCAAAAAAATCACCGAAAATAAGGCTATTGAGTCTTATGTTAAACGCATCAACGCTATCGGAGATTTGACTGGCTATGAACTCATCGAAACGCCAGATACCAAGAAAAATCTAACACCTGACCGTGCCAAACATTTTGGAAGCAGCTTGATGATCACTGGTGTCAATGACTCCTCTAAAGAAGACAAGTTTGTTTCTGGTTCTTATAAACTGGTTGAAGGTGAGCACCTAACAAACGACGACAAGGACAAGATCCTCTTGCACAAGGACTTGGCAGCCAAATACGGCTGGAAAGTAGGGGATAAGGTCAAGTTGGACTCTAATGTCTATGATGCAGACAATGAAAAAGGTGCCAAGGAAACAGTTGAAGTGACAATCAAGGGACTCTTTGATGGTCACAATAAGTCGGCAGTAACCTACTCACAAGAACTCTATGAAAATACAGCTATCACAGACATTCACACGGCTGCAAAACTTTATGGATACACAGAAGACACAGCTATTTACGGGGACGCTACCTTCTTTGTAACAGCGGACAAGAACTTGGATGATGTTATGAAAGAGTTGAGTGGCATCAGTGGCATCAACTGGAAGAGCTACACACTGGTGAAGAGCTCCTCTAACTACCCAGCTCTTGAGCAATCCATCTCTGGTATGTACAAGATGGCCAACCTCCTCTTCTGGGGTAGCTTGAGCTTCTCAGTCCTTCTCCTTGCCCTCTTGCTCAGCCTTTGGATCAATGCCCGTCGCAAGGAGGTGGGAATTCTCCTCTCTATCGGTCTCAAGCAGGCAAGTATCTTGGGGCAATTCATCACCGAATCCATCTTGATTGCCATTCCTGCTCTTGTTTCTGCTTACTTCTTAGCTAATTACACTGCCCGTGCAATTGGAAACACTGTCCTTGCCAATGTGACTTCAGGTGTTGCCAAACAGGCTAGCAAGGCGGCTCAAGCCTCTAACCTTGGTGGTGGTGCAGAAGTAGATGGCTTTAACAAGACTTTGTCAAGCCTAGATATTTCCATTCAGACATCAGACTTTATCATCGTCTTTGTCCTTGCTTTGGTTCTAGTGGTTCTCGTTATGGCGCTTGCATCAAGCAATCTCCTCAGAAAACAACCAAAAGAACTTCTGCTGGATGGTGAATAATACTGATGCTAGACTGAAAAATGTGGCTAGCAACTGAAAGTTCTAAAATGATAAATGAAGTAGAAAGCAATGGTGAAAATCATTGCTTTCAGTTGCTTTCTTTGTACTTTAGTACTTAAATATGATATACTAAGGTTATGGAATTTATTAGAAAGGAGTTTCGCAACTTATATATGGAATTGTGCATAAAAATCTATAGAAATCTTATCTTGAAAATAGATAGATAAATCTGTAGAAGCCTATCCATATCGCAAACATAGGCTAGTAGACCTAGGCAGGGTCTACCTTGGAAAATATAGAATAGTGAGGAAAAATAAACATTATGAGACAAACAAATGTTAGAGGAAGCTTGTCCCTCCGTGGTTTTAGAAAATTGAGAACTGGTGCAATTGTTGCGACAGGTGTGATTCTACTGGGTCTGGGCTTTTTAGCTCCAACTGTATCAGCCAGTGAACAAGATGGTGTCTGGGTAGCCAGAACAGTTGAGGAAGTGAAAGCTGACCTTCAAAAAGAAGGTGATTTATTTAAGTATGTCATTAAGTGGGGAGATACATTAAGTGTTATCAGCGAAGCAAGCAATATCCCTGTAGATGTACTCCAAGAAATGAATCAAGCTTCAGGAAAGAATTTATTCTTACCGCACAATGAATTGTACTTTACTGAAGCTGAAACGGTTTCAGATACAGTCACAAAACACAAGATTGTCATCAAAGAAAGCGGTGCAAGTGGCGAAGTTCGTACTTATGAAGTCTTGCTCAAGAAAGACCAAGAAACAAAAGCTGTTACCTTTGAATTAACAGATGTCACTGAGAAAGTTGAAAAAATGACTATGAACTATAGCCCAGTCTATCAGCCTGTATCAGCACCAGTAGTGGAAAGATCGGAAGAATTAGGTGAAGAACCTGCTTCAGAAGCACCAGCAGAGACAAGCCCAGAAGTTAAAGAAGAAACAGAAGCTCCAGTAGCACCAAAAGCAGAAGAAGCAGCGACAACTCCAGCACCAAAAGTAGAAGAACCAGCGACTTCGGAACCAAAATCAGATGAGCCAATGACTCCAGCACCGAAAGCGGAAGAGCCAACAGAATCATCTGAACCAAAAACAGAAGCATCGACAACTCCGGAAAATAAAGAAGAACAACCGGGTGCAACAGAAGCAACGGAACCAGAAATAACAGAGTCAGAGGTAGCGAAACCATCTGAACCAAAAGCAGAAGCTTCAGGAACTTCAGCAGAAACAACACCTAAAGAAGATGCAACTGAAGGAAAAGTAGAAGCGCCGAAAGTTGAAGAACCAGAGGCGTCAGCTGAACCAACAGAACCAGCGCCAGTGGTAGAGGAAGGCACTTCAGGAGAACAAGATCAACCAGCAGAAGAAACCCCAGCACCATCAAAACCAGAAACCCCAGCTTCAACAGCAGAAGTAGCAAAGGAAGCTGAAGGAACAGAGCCAGAGATGGTAACACCAGCTGAACCAAAAGCAGAAACTCCAGCAGAATCAACTGAATCAAAAGCAACCGAGCCAGAGGTAGCTAAACCAGCTGAATCAAACGCAGAAGCTGCAACAGAATCAACAGAAGCTTCAGGAACTTCAGCAGAATCAACACCTGACGGAACAGTGGACTCAGCGCCAGCTCCAAAAGAAACTGAAGAAGCAGGAGCAACAGCAGAAGAAACCCCAGCTCCAAAAGAAAATAAAACAGAAGGAACTACACCAGGTGCAACAGCAGAAGCAGGGGAAACAACAGGAGAAGCTTCAGGAACAGCAGGGGAATCAACTGAACCGAAAGATAGTGTAGAATCAACACCTGAAGGAACAGGTTCAGAAGAAGCAGGAGCAACAGGAGAAGCTTCAACAGGATCAACTGAAGCAAAAGCAACAGACCCAGAGGTAGCACCAAAAGAAGCTGAAGAACCAGGAACATCTGAAATTACAGAACCAGCAACAACAGCGCCAGCAGCAGACTCTACAAGTGAGGATACTAACGAGAGTAAATCAGAAAAACCAGTAGCAGAAGAAACCCCAGTTACAGAAGAACAACCTGCTACAGACACGGATTCATCAGCTGAAACAAGTAATTCAGCCGACTCAAGTCCATCAACTGGATCAACAGCTACAGAAGGACCAACTGATACAACGGGAAATACTTCAAATAATTCATCAACAGACGCTACAACTGATGGCAACTCAAACGATTCAACTTCTAATGAAGAAAACTCTCAAGACGATGAACCAGCTGTAGAACATCAAGATTCAGAGAAGTCTTTAGAGGAAGATACCAAAAATAGTAATAAAGCTGCGATTGATGATCATAAAAAACTAGCTGAGGAAGCTATTTCTACTAGTGATCTAGACGATACTCAAAAACAAGAGGCTCGAGATAGATTAAATGAACTAACAAATCTCTACTATAAAAAATTAGAAGAGGAGAAAGATTTTGAAAAACAAACTCAGTTAGTTGATGAATATGAGACTTTGAGTCAAAGTATTCAAACTCCAGGAGCGACTATAGAAGGAGCAGCAGATTATACTAAACCTATCGAAAGTCATGCTGGTGGAACAACTATAGATGAAAATAGTACAGTAGCAAACAGCGCACTAACTTCTAGCAATCCATCTTCTCAGCCGTCCTCATCTGAAGACTCACCACAAGCACAACCTGCGGCAACGTCGGACAGTTCTACAACTGGTGACTCAGGCTTCCGAAGTGCAGGAACTTACCAACCTCGAGTAACTCGTCGTCGTAGAAGTATTGAGGAACCTCAAAACACAGTCTCTATTTATTATAATTTTGATGGTATGAAAGATATTCCAGGATTCTTCGGTGACCCTGGTGAAAAAAATGATATTGAGATTCCAAAAGATGCTTCTGGGGAAAAAGTCAAATCACTGATTAAAGAAAAAATAGATGCCAAAAAATCAGAATTAGCTAAAAGAGGATATCAATTTTCGGAAGATATATTCGTTGAGTATACTCATCAAGATGCAACTCATTATGACTACGTAGTCACTTTCACTAAGCAAGCTACAGGAACTACAGGCTTTAGAAATGCTCCAGCAGTTCAACCACGCGCTAGCAGAAATCGTAGAAGTCTAGAACAGCCAGCTCCTCAAAAGGTCAAAGTAAATGTATTTTATAACTTTGATAAAATGAAAGATATTGCAGGTTTCCTAGGATATATCGATGGAACTTCTCTTGAAATCGTGGAAGGTTCAACAAATGAACAACAGGTGAAAGTAGCAGTTCAGAACCAAGTTGAAGCTAAGAAAGAAGAGTTGAGAAAACGTGGCTACACTTTCAAAGAGGACTATGTCTATCAAGCTAATGGGAAAGATTATAACTACGTTGTAACATTTTCAAAAGCAACTAAATAACGTTCATTTCACGGGGAGTGAAATGTGAGCAGAGAGAGCGATAGGCTCTCTTTGTTTTATCTAGTAGTCAGTTACTTAAAGACAAAAGGCCAGCAAGAGACTATAATAGAAATAGAGTAGGTATTTATTCTAAGAAAAATAAAAAATAGAGAGCAGTTAAAGTATGAAAATTTTAATTGTAGAAGATGAAGAGATGATCCGTGAGGGGGTCAGTGATTATTTGACGGATTGTGGCTATGAAACCATTGAGGCGGCAGATGGTCAGGAAGCCTTGGAGCAATTTTCTAGCTATGAGGTAGCCTTGGTTTTACTGGACATCCAGATGCCCAAGCTCAATGGTCTAGAAGTGCTAGCTGAGATACGCAAAACCAGCCAAGTCCCTGTCTTGATGCTGACCGCCTTTCAGGATGAGGAATACAAGATGAGTGCCTTTGCCTCTCTGGCAGATGGCTATCTGGAAAAGCCCTTCTCCCTCTCCCTCTTAAAAGTGAGAGTGAACGCGATTTTCAAGCGCTACTATGATACAGGACGAATCTTCTCCTATAAGGATGCCAAGGTAGACTTTGAGAGCTACAGTGCTAGCCTAGCAGGTCAAGAAGTGCCCATCAATGCCAAAGAGTTGGAAATTCTGGACTATCTGGTGAAAAATGAAGGACGAGCCTTGACTCGATCTCAGATAATCGATGCCGTCTGGAAGGTGACAGATGAGGTTCCCTTTGACCGTGTCATTGACGTTTATATCAAGGAATTGCGGAAAAAGCTAGACCTGGACTGCATCCTCACTGTGCGCAATGTTGGTTATAAATTGGAGCGAAAATGAAACGAACAGGCTTATTTACAAAGATATTTATCTACACCTTCTCGATTTTTAGTGTTCTGGTTATTTGCCTTCATTTAGCTATTTATTTTCTTTTTCCTTCGACTTATCTGAGTCATCGTCAGGAAACCATTGGCCAGAAAGCGACAGCTATTGCCCGGTCACTAGAAGGAAAGGATAGACAGAGTATCGAGCAAGTCTTAGACTTGTATTCCCAGACTAGTGAGATTAAGGGGGTGGTCAAGGGAGAGATGACCGAGGACAAGTTAGAAGTCAAGGACAATCTTCCTCTGGATACAGATCGTCAGACAACCTCTCTTTTTATCGAAGAGCGCGAGGTGAAAACGCAAGACGGTGGCACCATGACTCTCCAGTTTCTTGCTTCCATGGATTTGCAAAAGGAAGCAGAGCAAATCAGTCTCCAGTTTCTTCCCTATACCCTGCTGGCATCCTTTCTGATTTCACTTTTGGTGGCTTACATCTATGCTCGGACCATTGTTGCCCCCATTTTGGAAATCAAGCGGGTGACCCGTCGGATGATGGAACTGGATACTCAAGTGCGATTGCGCGTGGATTCTAAGGATGAGATTGGTGATCTCAAGGAACAAATCAATAGCCTCTACCAACATCTTTTGACAGTTATCGCGGACTTGCATGACAAGAATGAAGCCATTCTCCAGCTGGAAAAGATGAAGGTCGAATTCCTACGAGGAGCTTCTCATGAATTGAAAACACCGCTGGCTAGTTTGAAAATCCTAATCGAAAACATGAAAGAAAATATCGGGCGTTATAAGGATAGAGACCACTATCTGGGAGTTGCCTTGGGGATTGTGGATGAACTCAATCACCATGTTCTGCAGATACTTTCTCTCTCGTCTGTGCAGGAATTGCGAGATGATAGGGAAACAATTGACCTCCTCCAGATGACGCAAAGTCTAGTCAAGAATTATGCCTTGCTAGCCAAGGAAAGAGAGCTTCAGATAGACAATAGTTTGACTCATCAGCAGGCCTATTTAAACTCATCTGTCATGAAATTGATTCTGTCTAACCTTATCAGTAATGCTATCAAGCACTCTGTTCCAGGCGGCTTGGTCCGCATCGGGGAGAGAGAAGGGGAACTTTTTATCGAGAATAGCTGTAGCTCAGAGGAACAAGAAAAACTAGCCCAGTCTTTTTCTGACAATGCTAGTCGCAAGGCCAAGGGTTCTGGGATGGGGCTCTTTGTGGTTAAGAGTCTATTGGAACATGAAAAATTAGCTTATCGTTTCGAGATGGCGGAGAATCGTTTAACCTTCTTCATAGCTTTTCCAAAAGTCGCCCAAGACTAGGGAGAGAAAGGGTTTACATAGATGAAGCTAGAAGAAATTCAATCGAAACTGCGGGAAAAACTAGATTTTTTTGTCAAAAAGTGATAAAATGAACAATGTAAATGGGATGACCCATAAAAATATACAGGAGGCCTGATAAAATGGCAATCGTTTCAGCAGAAAAATTTGTCCAAGCAGCTCGTGACAACGGTTATGCAGTTGGTGGATTTAACACAAACAACCTTGAGTGGACTCAAGCTATCTTGCGCGCAGCAGAAGCTAAAAAAGCTCCAGTTTTGATCCAAACTTCAATGGGTGCTGCTAAATACATGGGTGGTTACAAAGTTGCTCGCAACTTGATCGCTAACCTTGTTGAATCAATGGGTATCACTGTACCAGTAGCTATCCACCTTGACCACGGTCACTACGAAGATGCACTTGAGTGTATCGAAGTTGGTTACACTTCAATCATGTTTGACGGTTCACACCTTCCAGTTGAAGAAAACCTTAAATTGGCTAAAGACGTTGTTGAAAAAGCACACGCTAAAGGTATCTCAGTAGAAGCTGAAGTTGGTACTATCGGTGGTGAAGAAGACGGAATCATCGGTAAAGGTGAATTGGCTCCAATCGAAGATGCTAAAGCAATGGTTGAAACTGGTATCGACTTCTTGGCAGCTGGTATCGGTAACATCCACGGTCCTTACCCAGCAAACTGGGAAGGTCTTGACCTTGACCACTTGCAAAAATTGACAGAAGCTCTTCCAGGATTCCCAATCGTATTGCACGGTGGTTCAGGTATTCCTGATGAGCAAATCCAAGCAGCTATCAAACTTGGTGTTGCGAAAGTTAACGTTAACACTGAATGCCAAATCGCATTCGCTAACGCAACTCGTAAATTTGCTCGTGACTACGAAGCAAACGAAGCAGAATACGACAAGAAAAAACTCTTCGACCCACGTAAATTCTTGGCTGACGGTGTAAAAGCTATCCAAGCATCAGTTGAAGAACGTATCGACGTATTCGGTTCAGAAGGTAAAGCATAAGAAGCTTGTAAAAGCTTGATATAAAAAGGTTTATCTGATTTGGATAAACCTTTTTTCTTTGTTTTTCCACAAATTTGCCACACTTATATAGTTAACGAATCTAAAACAGGAATGATTAGTTCTTTTGTTTTTTGTGTAACGTGCAAATAGATATCTGTAACACTACTTCCTCTTGTGTGTCCTACACGATTTTGAATTGCTTCGAAAAATGTTAGAACAGGTCGCTATTCGTCTTAGACGATCAGGTAAGAAAACAACTGTTGTCTCAATTCATGTAGGCTATTCCAAACAGGAAAATAAAAAATCAATCAACACACAAAAAAGAACGAAGCAACTAATCATACGGACACGCTAACTAATGTAGTTTTACAGTTATTTCATCAGAAATACAGTTCAGGTGCTGTAAGGAACGTTGCCGTCAACTATTCGGGTCTAGTGTATGAATTGTTTGGACTAGTTTCTTTATTTGATGATGTTGAAAAAATAGAAAAAGAAGAAAGGCTCCAATCAGCGATTGACAGCATACGAGATCAGTTTGGGTTCACTTCACTTTTAAAAGCCAATGCGCTTGAGTCAGCATCAAGAAGTATCGCTAGAAGTAAACTAATCGGAGGTCATTCTGCTGGTGGACTAGATGGTTTAAAATAATTGATCGTTCCTATTTGCCCTATCAGTCTGCCCGAGAATATCAAGACTCAGGTATGCAAAAGTGGATGGGCTTCTTTTTATCTGAACATACCACATCACTAGGGGAAGAGAAATATCGTGTCGATCTAACTAGTGACTTGAACAGAACAGAAAAATTATTGTTACTTTCTCAGGTTTATGTTGGGAATTTAAAGGGTCGCTTTATAGTCAAACAAAAAACTCAAAAAGTAACTTTGATTGGTGAAGTGAGAGAAATTTCAGCAAAAGAAGTATCTATCAAGACCTATGAAGGATACCGATTGATTCAAGTGGAAGACTTCTTGAGCATACAGTTATTAGAAGAGGTTACCTATGAGTAGAAAAGAACTCTATGAGAATAAATTACAGATGGACTATTTTTCAGACAACTATATTCGATTTGAAGAAGACTTCCAGAAGTATTCTTCAATGGATGTTCCATTAACTTTTCTAGTTGATGACATCCTTAGAACAATGGCAATGAATTAGAAAAACTACTTCAAGTTGAATAAAGAGAACGCCGAGGATGGCAGGGATCATTATTTTTATTTTGAAGTTAGTGAAAGTCAATTAATAAGAAAATTAAGTATATAAATATCAAAGAAAGTAGCAAA
>NZ_VMMJ01000027.1:0-9789 GCF_013277145.1 Streptococcus sp. 3705
GTCAGTTCTATCCACAACCTCAAAACAGTGTTTTGAGCAGCCTGCGGCTAGCTTCCTAGTTTGTACTTTGATTTTCATTGAGTATAAACAAGCGACGCCATCGTTTTCTTTCCATACTAACCTCCATCAAAAAAAGTCCTCACACAAAAAACTTGTGTGAGGACGTCGATGCGCGGTACCACCTCAATTATAGGGAATTTCCCTATCGCTCTGTCTCGCAATAACGAGATGCACTGTAAGGTGTGCTCACCGAATTTTTATGATTTCAAATTCTAAATAACATTCAGCCCAATTTTCATCATCGCCACTTATCTGTTTTCAGCTACCACAGACTCTCTTGAAAGTTTGTACGATTACTTTTCTGAATGGTTAAATTATATCATTTTTAAACTACTTGTCAATAGTCTATTAGAATTTTTTTCATCTTCACTTTTGAAAATGATTAGCCTGAATTACGCAATCCTGTTGCAATTCCGTTGATGGTGATATGAATCAATCGTTCTTGATCACTGGACAATTCTCCACGACGTTGGCGTTTGATCAACTCCAACTGAATATAGTTGAGAATATTAAAGTAAGGCATACGGTAATCCAGACTAGCTTTTAGATATGGATTGTCAGCTAAGAGTTCGTCATGTCCTTCAATAGCCAGGATAACGTTCTTAGTAACTTGCCATTCATTTAAAATAGTCTCATAGATGGCCTTAACTTGCTCGTCTTCACAAAGTTTAGCATATTCAAAAGCAATATTCATATTTGATTTTGACAAAACCATATCAACATTTGAAAGAAGCGATTGGAAGAAAGGCCAATTTTGGTACATATCTCGTAAAATAGCAATATTTTCTGGATTTTTATCGATAAATTCCTTGAAGCTTGAACCAACCCCGTACCATCCAGGGAACATAACACGACTTTGTGACCATGAGAATACCCAAGGGATGGCACGCAAACCACCGATTTCAGTAATCGTCTTACGGGCAGCTGGGCGAGAACCAATGTTAAAGCTTGAAATAGCCTTGATTGGACTTGACTCGAAGAAATAATCATAGAAATGCTCATTACCAAAGACCAAATCACGGTAGATATCGTAACTACGGTCCACTACTTGATCCATAATGGCTTCATAACGATTTGAGGTATTGGTATCGCTCTTCTTCTGAGTAATCATACGGTTAATAGCTGCCGATACTAGCATTTCAAGGTTATAGTAAGCAGCGTCTTTATTACCGTATTTATTGCCAATTACTTCACCCTGCTCCGTCAAGCGGATACGATCCTTGATAGACTTGAGCGGTTGAGATGTGATGGCTTCATAGGTTGGCCCACCACCACGACCGACAGTCCCACCACGGCCATGGAAGAAGGTAACCTTAACGCCAAATTCATCTCCAATAGCAGTCAATTGTTGTTGAGCCTTGTAGAGGGTCCAACATGATGACAAGTAACCGCCATCTTTATTACTGTCAGAGTAGCCCAACATGATTTCTTGATAGTTATTACGTGAAGCAATCCATTTTTTGGCAAGAGGAAGAGAAAGATATTGTCTCATTGTTTCCTCTGAATGATCCAAGTCTTCAATTGTTTCAAAAAGGGGAACAATCTGAACACGCGCCCTTTCCGTATCCACCAGTCCTACTTCTTTTAATAGAATAGCTAATTCTAGCATATCAGAAAGGCTGGTTGCATGTGAAATGATAGTCTGACGGATGACATCATCTCCCAACTTATCTTTCAAAACACGAGCCGTCTTAAAAATAGCTAGTTCTTTTGCTAATAATTCTGATTTTTCTGCGTGAGTCGCAGAAAGAATTCGGGGATCTTCTTCTAACTCTTTCAAGAGAAGATCGCACTTTTCTTCTTCGCTCAACTCGCTATAGCGAGAATGAATTCCTGCTGATTTCAAGAGTTCTGCCACACAGGCTTCATAGACGCTAGAGTCTTGTCGCATATCAATTGATGCTAGGTAAAAACCAAATATCTCTACTGCCTGCAATAATTCCACAAAATCACCTGAAATCAAGGACTCGCCCTTATTTTCTAGTAGAGAATCTCGAATGGCAATCAAATCCTTGTAAAAATCATTGGCGGTTTCATAACGAGTCCCAACTTCCTTATCCTCAATCAGATAGGTTTTTGTTGCTTGAATTTTTGATTGAATATCAAACAAGGCACGACGGTAAAGCTCTTTTTCGCGGTAAATCGAGTTATCCTTGGACTGACGAGCCATTTCTCTGACTTGCTTACTTACATTGACAATGCTAGTTGAAAGAGAAAACTCACGATAAAGTTGGTAAATCTTTTCATCATAGTAGTTCATGATGACTTCACACTGAGTGAGTGCAGACTGCTTCAAGGTATCTGCAGTAACAAATGGATTTCCATCACGGTCACCACCTATCCACATACCCATGGTGATTGGTTTAGCCTGTTTTAAATTCAGACCATGTGCTTGCGCTAAGCGCTTATACTCCGTCGTCAAGTGAGGTACAGCTTTCAAAAAGGAGCTGTTGTAATATTCCATAGCATTCGTGATTTCGTTAGTCACTTTTAATTTTTTCTCACGAATCATGTCTGTCTGCATGATAATTTCGATGTAACGACGCAAATCATTGTGCCATTTTTCTTTATTGATCAACCCCAACTTAACATCACGGTATTTACGCAAAAGACTATGAATATGATTTGTTAAATCCAACATACTTTTGCGTTGCACTTGTGTTGGATGGGCTGTCAAAACAGGAACAACATTCAAGTGTTCTAGGATCTCAACGGCATTTTCTTTTTCAGCAACCATTTTGATCGTTGTAGATAATTTACCTAAATAGTCCTGATCAATATTATTTTGATGATTGATTTCATAAGCTAAATCCACATCCTCTGAAATATTAATCAAAAGAGGTAAGATTGAAAAATAGCGTGAAATATAGACCATTTCATCATTTGATAAGCTAGTCACTAGACGGTTTAGACCTTGATAATCTTCCTGCGTTGATAATTCTTTCAACTGCATGATTTTTTCAAAGGTCTCTGGTGCAAGCATATTTTTAGTAATATCTTCCAGCAATTCTGTTAG
Organism: Streptococcus sp. 3705; assembly: GCF_013277145.1. Lineage (GTDB taxonomy): Bacteria > Bacillota > Bacilli > Lactobacillales > Streptococcaceae > Streptococcus. The sequence goes on from NZ_VMMJ01000027.1 coordinate 3,077, forward strand.
AATCAATACTTCTTCTTGCACAACACTTTTATTACTATAATTTTCTAATTTTTGAAGAGACATAGACTATCCTTTCTTTATTCTACTTCACAGAAGGTTCATTGGTTGATTTTCCAATTCTCGGTACAACTTAGCGCGTTTTTCACTGGCGTCAATATTTAAGACAAAGGCCACTGCCACTGATAAGACTAGAAGACTATTCCCCCCCTGGGATAAGAAGGGGAAAGTCACTCCTGTAGATGGAATCAAGCCCGAAATCCCTCCGATATTGACAAATACCTGAACCAACATCATCCCTCCGACACCGAGTGCAACCATGGCATTGAAAGGATTCTCCGCTCGGATACCGACCAAGATAATCCGCAGAATCATGAAAAACAAGAGAGCTAAAATGAGACTGGCACCAACAAAGCCAAATTCTTCAATCACGATAGAAAAGACAAAGTCTGTATGAGCTTCTGGTAAATAACCTCGTTTTTCAATCGAGTTTCCAAGACCTAGACCAAACCAACCGCCATTGACCATGGCAAAATAAGAATTAGATAACTGGTGACCCGCATCAGCACGATCCGCAAAAGGATTAAAAAAGGCACTAAAGCGCTTGGCTACATAGCCAAATACTGGAATTTTTGAAAAGGTCTCAACACCGATTAGACTGATAGTGGTCAAGACAAAGACAGAAGCGGCAGATACGAGCGCCAGAATGGTTGAAAACCAGCGATAAGCGATTCCACTAACTGTATACATAATCAAGGAAACTAAGACTAAAATAGTCGCATTTCCTAAATCAGGGAAAATTCCCAAACTTCCAATCAGAACTAGGAGAACGAATCGCCAATCATTAAAAGCACGGGGAAGCCATTGATTTTGAGTCAAAACTTGAAAATCATAAATAGCTATTTCTTCTTGCTGTTTGGAGAAGCGGTGAGCCAAATACCAAATAATAATGATTTTTAAGTACTCAGCTGGCTGAATAGTTACTCCTGCAACCGAAATCCAACCGTATGCCCCGTTTACGGAAATACCAATAAAACGAGCTAAGAACAATAAAAGCATTTCTATCAATATAACTAAAATGATTAGTCGCTCATTTCTCAAAAAATCTAGTCTCAATTTATAAATTAAGGCAATCAGTATCAAACTAACAATCCAAAAGATTCCTTGGTTTCGAACCAATTGCAAGGCGCTCTTGCCTTCTTCAATTAAAATAGCGCTGGTGGTCGAATAGACCACAATCAAGCCCAAAATAGATAAAAGCAAGTAGGGAATCAAGATGGAATAATTTAATAAGTGCCTCTTACTAATCTTCATAGTATCACCACTCTAGTAGGATACAGACAAATCTGTTCCAAATTCCGTTTTATTTTCTAGTTTTGATTGCTATTATACCATTTTTTCAGAAAGAAAAAAACTCTTACCTTACAATCCTTCGAATTTTACTGTTTTTACAGAATCATTTCCAGACTCAAGTTCAAAAAATACAAACCTCAAAAGAGATTTGTATTGATTTGGACTATTCGTTTGATGTACTACTGCTTGAGCTTGAATCTCCACCACCGATATATTGGGTAAAGATATTTTGGAAGGCTTGGTCCTTAACCTTGATATTGGCTGCTTGTAATTCTTTTCCGATAATGCTTTGAACAAATGTTGAATCATTTTGTTTTTGAGTCAAGATAACAGTTTTTAATTTTTCTTTATAGTCATCAATATTAGATGATTTTTCTGTTTTCTTAATGAGTTTTACAATGTAATATTGGCTACTGTAGGCTTGTGTGCCAGTTGCTGTAATCACATCAGAAATGCCATTTACATCTAAAGCGAAAGCGGCTTTCTTGACTTGCTCAGGTACTTCCGTTGAAGCAGAATCAAAGGTAATTTCTCCACCATTTGCTTTTGTTTTTTCATCAGTTGAGTTATCTTTGGCTAATTGAGCAAAATCAGCACCTTCTGCCTTGGCTTTTTCGAGAACTTCTTTGGCCTTATCTTCATTATCAAGACGGATGATTTGAACCGTTACATCTGGAGTGTATTCGTCAAAGGCCTTCTTGTAAGCATCATCTGTCAATTCAGCTTCTGCTGCCTTCTTAACTGCCAACTCAACTAATTTACTTGTACGAATTTGAGCTTTACGTGTTTCAAGAGTCATACCCGCTTGTGACAAGACACGTTGGTAGTTTTCGCCATATTGTTTTTCTTCTTCGGCAATAGTATCATCAACCTCTTTATCATCAAGCTCTGAGCCATATTGTTTTTCAAAAACTTTTTGGATGGTCATATTTAACAAGACTTGTTGGGCTGAAGGGTTGCTTTTCACTTGCTCATAAAATTGATGTTCTGTGATGACATCCCCTTTCATGCTGATAAGGTCTGCCCCTTCTGAACCTTTCGAACAAGCTGCTAAAGTTGCTACTGATAATAGTGTGATGGCACCTGCCAATAGTTTTTTCTTCATGTCTACTCCTTTGAGATAAGTGTTACTCTATCTATTTTACTATATTTTCTTAAATTTTTCTGAAAATCATTCGCTGTCAGGCAATTGAACATCTGCTACATTTTTACGAAGCATGAGAATGCCATCTCCCAGAGGTACTAATGTTGCGGTGAGTCCTGGATTGTCTAAGGTTGCGTCAAATAGTCTTTGAAGTCCTCGATAGATGGTTCGCTGACCTCGACGGACTTCCATAATGTCCTTGGCAACATCACCGCCTTGAAAAATATCATCCAAGACAACCACACCTCCAACTTCCAAATGTTTGAGGATTTCTGGCAGAAAGACGATGTATTTAGACTTGGCTGAATCCATAAAGACGAAATCATAAGACTCTGTCAAGGTTGATAAGACATCTACCGCATCTCCTTCTAGGAGAGTGATTTGCTTACGACTATCAAACTGGGCAAAATTTTCCTTGGCAAAACCAATCATTTCTGGATTGCGGTCAATGGTTGTAATCTTAGCATTTTGCGCATGTTCTGCCATCAAAAGGGCAGAAAAACCAATAGCCGTCCCAATTTCCAGAATGTTTTTAGGTTGCATGGTTTGCATGAGAAAACGGAAATAAGCAACCGTTTCATGGGGAATGATGGGAATATTTTCCTTACGGGCAAAGTCTTCCAATTCTTTCAAATCGCCTGTGACTTGCTTTTGACGCTGACGCATCAAGTCCACAATTTCTTCCTTGACAACAGGACGACGCATGTTATGGTTGGCATTTTTACTATACGATTCAACCATCTTATGCCAATCCCAATTTTTCAACAAGGGCTTCAAACTCATTTAAACGACGTTCGAAGACTGCAAAGGCATCGTTGAGGTAGTCTTCCTTCTCCATATCAACACCAGCTTTTCTCATGACATTGAGTGGATAGTCAGACTTACCTGCCTTGAGGTAGTCGATATAGCGGTCACGGTCTTCTTGACTACCATGGACAATCTTTTCAGCCAAGGCTGAGGCTGCTGCAAAGCCTGTTGAATATTGGTATACATAGTAGTTATAGTAGAAGTGTGGAATGCGTGCCCACTCGTATTGGATTTCAGGATTGTCTTCCTTACTCAAACCATAATACTCTTGGTTCAAGTCTGCGTAGAGTTTATTTAGGAAATCGCTTGTCAAGACTTGACCATTTTGATCCGCTTGGTGAATGGCGTGTTCAAACTCAGCAAATTGAGTTTGGCGGAAAACTGTTCCACGGAAACCATCTAGGAAGTTATTGAGGATAGCAAAGCGCGTTGCGTCGTCTTCCACTTCTTCCAATAATTTCTCCGTCAAGATATTTTCATTGGTCGTTGAGGCAATCTCAGCCAAGAAGATCGAATAATCTCCGTAAACATAAGGTTGCGTTTCACGAGTATAGCTTGAATGCATACTGTGACCTGTTTCATGAACAAGAGTAAAGAGATTGTCCAAATTGTCCTGCCAGTTAAGAAGCATAAAGGCATTGGTATCGTAAGAACCACCAGAGTAAGCCCCTGAACGCTTGCCTTGATTTTCATAAACGTCAATCCAACGCTCACTAAAGGCACGTTTAACACGGCTCAAGTAATCCTCACCCAAGACTGCCAAGGCATCTTCTGCCTTTTTCAAGGCTTCTTGGTAGGTAAAACTATATTCAACAGATGAAAGTGGTGTGTAGACATCGTACATCTTGAGATCTGAAATTCCCAAGATTTTTGAACGAAGTTCAAGGTAACGATGCAAGAGGGGTAAATGCTTGCGAACTGCTGCTACTAAATTGTCATAAACACTTTCTGGAACAAAATTGGCTGCTAGGGCTGCATGACGAGCACTCTTGTAATTGCGAACTTTGGCACGGTAGTTTTGAACCTTAACATTGGTTTGCAAGGTTTTAGCATAGGTATGTTGGAATTGTTGATAAGTCGCATAAAGAGCTTGATAGGCACCACGACGCACCTCACGATTTTTAGACTCCATCAAACGTGTGTAAGTCCCATGAGATAGCTGAACTTCCTTACCATCATCGTCAAGAACATAAGGGAACACAATATCCGCATTGTCCAAGATAGCGAAGGTTTCACTTGCTGAACCAAAGATTTCTCCAGCTCCAGCCAATAATTCTTCTTCACGTTGTGATAGAACGTGTTCCTTACCTTGCAAAAGCTTGTCGAAATAGTGTTGATAAACCTGCAATTTTGGTTGAGCTTCTAAAAAGTCAGCATACTGCTTTTCACTGATTTCCATAAATTCAGGTTCATAGAATGAAAAGGCTTGGTCTAGCTGACTGTAGAGAGTCATGGCCTTGGCATAGTACTCTTGGTACTTGGCTTCACGTGTATCCTGGTCATTTTTCATATGAGCATAAACGTAAAGCTTCTCCATATGGCGTTCCATTTCAAGAGAAACTTCAGTGATTTCGAGTAGGCTATCCGCACTATCTAGGAGATGGCCTTCATACTGGCCTACTGTCTCCAATTGTTCTGTTAAATCTTTTAAGGCTTCTTCCCAAGCCTGGTCAGTTGGGTAGATCGTTGATAGATCCCATGTATCTTTTTCATTTATTTCATGTCTTTGTAATACCATTAGATTCCTCCATCCTTTCTATTCTACCATATTTTTCAAGAAATATTGCTGATAAAAGGCTGGTGGATAGAGCTTTTGCCAATCATTTTGAGGATTTTCTTGATAATAGGTGAAAAAGTGCTGATAATAGCTATTCAAGTCTTGTTCAATCTGGAAAAATTTGCCCACTAGTGGTCTAATTTGGGGATACCATGCTTTTAGCTCATAAGTCAGGATATTCTCTCCCTTTTGATAGGCTTCTGCTTGTTCTTTCATCCAAAAAGGATTTTGATAATACAATTGTTGCCGGATATAGCGACAGATGTCCTTATCCTCAGAAACTGTAAAATGAGATATTTTTTGTTTCTTATAGGGAAGACGCAATATCTCCAGTAGACTAGCCTGACCATAGGGAAATTCCTTAATCTGATAATGGAGTTTGCCTCGGAGATCCTGGTAAATCAGGTATTTAAGCCTTAAAACCTGTTTTCCCTTGTCTACTTCCCAAATATAAAAGCCCATATTTTGACTGAAATAAAGAAAACCTTGTTGTAGACGAGTCAATCGCTCCTTGAGCCACAGTTTTTCTCCCAGCAACCACAGTACTTGGTAACCCTGACTACGATAGCCCTCACTACGCTCTTTAAGAATTTTTTGAGGCAAGGGACTACACTGAACTTCTAAAGCTAGATTGCCATTTACAAATACATCTGCAATCTGTTTAAGCTCTGGAAGCGGGTATTCTAATTGCACCTCAGCCTCTGTCTTCAACCAATGATAGAGGACTTCCTTATTGGACAGGTGTTCTGGACTTTCATTTTCAGAGGAATAATCACAGTCTTTTAAAGATTTATGTGCAAAATGGGTCCGGACACTTGGTCCTTGACGCAAACGGAGCTGACCTGCACAAGCTGGGCAGGTGTAGGCTTGATTCTCCAGCTTATCCTCTAACACATTTACCAACTCTCCCCTAGCATCTCTCGCAACAAACATGATTTTCCCCCTTTTCTATATTATTCGTAAAAAAAGAAAAAAGATCAGGAAATTTCCTAATCTTCATCACTCTATAATTTTAGAGTTGCAAGCGACTTTCAAGAGCTTGTGTCAACACTTCAGAATAGTTCACTTTCTCACGATCTGCAAGTCTGACTAGCCACTCTGGAACCGTAACATTTTTTCGAATCGCTTTATTATTCTTTACGAAAGGCAAGGGATTGACCTGAATCAAAGTCACAAATCCATCAGAAGCTTTCAACATAGAAATGTCACTAGGAGTAGGTAGAGCCAATCCTTCATCAATATAAGAAGCTAAAACACTCTCAAGCATTTCCCGAGCATTTTTCATTGCAAGTTCAATCGTTGCTCCTTCAGTCCCGCCTCCAAATTCAGGAAATTCAACCCAGTATCCAGTGCCTTCTTTATGAAAAATAGCAGGATAAGATTTTAGCATAATACACCTCCACAATTTCCAAATCAACTATAATCCCAAATCTTTTAATATTTTTCTCTCTAGACCTTTTCCTAAATCCTCATTACCGTGAACTGGAATAGTGACAAGATAGGGAACCCCTTCTTTCTTAAAATGATGATGACTTCCTCTCTTACGTACTTCAATCCATCCATTTGCAAGAGCTAATACTCTTCGAAAATCAAATTCAAACCACGTCAGCTTATCCTTGCCGTACTCAAGTACAG
>NZ_VMMJ01000028.1:0-15000 GCF_013277145.1 Streptococcus sp. 3705
AGAGTTAGAAGCGGCAAAAACTGAAGCTGAAAAAGTTTTAGCAAAAGAAAATAATGCGACTAAAGAAGAAGCTAAAGCAGCACAAGCAAAAGTAGATGAAGTAAAAGCAGAATTAGATAAAGCTGCAGAATTGTTGAAGGATCTTGACAGAGAAGCTGCTAAAAAAGAAATTGCTGATGCCGCTAAAACAGCGACGGTTGCTATTGAAGCTAGTACAAGCTTAACGCCAGAACAAAAGGCAGAAGAAAAAGTCAAAGTAGCTAAAGAAGCAAAAGAAGCAAAAGATGCCATTGATAAAGCGACAACTGAAGCTGAACTAGATAAAGCTTTACGTACCTTCTTATATCAGTTGGATCAAGATTCATTAGTTTATGAACGACCATCTTTTGACCTTGGAGCATTCATTCAATCATCTATTACTGGAGTAGTAACAGTTGAACGTGGAAAAGCGATTCGTCAAGCTGATGTCATTGCTAAACTAAACTTACCAGAGAATGTTACGGTCATTAGCATAGATTTACCGGATACAAATACATTAGGGGACAAGTTTGCTAAAGTAACTTTAAGATTAGCAGATGGAAAAGAAATAACTGTAAAAGTACCGGTTAGAGTTGTTGCTTCACAAAGTGGGGAGTCTAAACCAGAAACTTCTCTTCCAGATTATGGCAGAAATAACGGATCAACTAACACAGATGTGAAAGTGGATAAAGCTAAGTTAGAAGGTGCTATCCATCAATTAGATGAATTAATCATTAAAGAATCAGCTAAGCTTGATGCAGAAACTGCAAAAGAAGCGAATGACTTATCAGCAGATGCTAAGAAAGTATTTGCTAATGCAGACGCAAGTCAAGCAGAAGTGGATGCAATGATTAAACGTATCGAAGACTTCATGGCGAAAGTTGCTCTATCAACTGATCATGCAACTCCAACTAACGACCAAGCTGCTCAAACACCAGCTGTAGCTCCAGCTACAACTCAAGCAGCAGTTAACGCCGGTCAAACAGCATCAGCACAAGCAAGTGTGCGTACAGTCGCTAAAGAATTGCCAAACACAGGTACAGTAGATTCTATAGTATCTATGGTAGTAGCGGCCGCAAGTGCCTTACTTGGTCTTGGTCTTGCAGGCCGTCGTCGTAAAGAAGACGAAGAAGCTTAATTGGTAGATTGTTTGATAAACATCAGATGATAATACTCAATGAAAATCAAATAGCAAACTAGGAAGCTAGCCACAGGCTGCTCAAAACAGTATTTTGAGGTTGTGGATAGAACTGACGAAGTCAGTAACATATACCTACGGCAAGGCGAAGCTGACGCGGTTTGAAGAGATTTTCGAAGAGTATAAGTCCGATTTTCAAAGCTTAAACAAGTACCTCTCATAAGAAATCTCCTAGTAGGAAGGCGCTACAACCAAAGAAATCCTCTGATATCTTCTTTTAGACATATGATCTATCCCTTTAATGAGTGACCATATTCTCGATAAAAATAAGTACTGAATCCTGTTTCATCATATAAACAGGCGCTAAGCGCTTTCAACTCTTGTATAAATGGAAGAAAAAATCAAAATTAAACCGCATTTTTGCTTGACAATTATTCCTTTTACGTGTAGAATAAAATAGATATTAAACTTGAAGGGAGTGAAAAAAATGTCTAAAACAGTAGTACGTAAGAATGAATCTCTTGACGACGCGCTTCGTCGTTTCAAACGTGCGGTTACTAAAGCTGGTACTCTTCAAGAAACACGCAAACGTGAATTCTATGAAAAACCTTCTGTAAAACGTAAACGTAAATCAGAAGCAGCTCGTAAACGTAAAAAATTCTAATTAGAAATGAAAGGCTAGAGAAATCTAGTCCTTTTTCTTTTAAATAAATACTCCAAAGCCTGCAAAAATCAGAAACTTCCTCCCACAATTTGATATAATAGTAAAAAGAACTTGATTGAAGGAGGAAATGATGTCGGTTTTAGTAAAAGAAGTGATTGAAAAGCTTAGACTAGACATTGTCTATGGCGAACCAGAATTGCTTGAAAAGGAAATCAATATAGCGGATATTACGCGACCTGGTCTTGAAATGACAGGCTATTTTGACTACTATACGCCAGAGCGGATTCAACTTTTGGGGATGAAGGAGTGGTCTTATCTGATCAGCATGCCTTCCAACAGCCGTTATGAAGTTTTGAAAAAAATGTTTCTACCTGAGACACCTGCGGTCATTGTTGCTCGTGGTTTGGTGGTTCCAGAGGAAATGTTAAAGGCAGCCAGAGAATGTAAGATTGCCATTTTAACCAGCCGTACAGCTACTAGTCGTTTGTCTGGAGAGTTATCTAGTTATCTGGATTCTCGTTTGGCAGAACGTACCAGTGTGCACGGTGTCTTGATGGATATCTATGGGATGGGTGTCTTGATTCAGGGAGATAGTGGAATCGGTAAGAGTGAGACAGGTCTGGAGCTTGTCAAACGTGGTCATCGCTTGGTAGCAGATGATCGGGTAGATATTTACTCTAAGGATGAATTAACTCTTTGGGGAGAACCGGCTGAAATCTTGAGACACTTGATTGAAATTCGTGGGGTTGGGATCATCGATGTCATGAGCCTCTACGGTGCCAGTGCTGTCAAGGACTCTTCACAGGTTCAGCTTGCTGTCTATTTGGAAAATTACGATACGCATAAGACCTTTGATCGTCTTGGAAACAATGCAGAGGAACTCGAAATTTCTGGCGTAGCCATTCCTCGTATCCGTATTCCAGTTAAAACAGGTCGTAATATCTCTGTCGTGATTGAGGCAGCTGCCATGAATTATCGTGCCAAGGAAATGGGCTTTGATGCGACTCGTTTGTTCGAAGAACGCTTGACAAATCTCATCGCTCGAAATGAGGTGCAAAATGCTTGATCCAATTGCTATTCAACTAGGACCCCTAGCCATTCGTTGGTATGCCTTGTGTATTGTGACAGGCTTGATTCTTGCGGTTTATTTGACCATGAAAGAAGCGCCTAGAAAGAAGATCATACCAGATGATATTTTAGATTTTATCTTGATAGCCTTTCCTTTGGCTATTTTAGGAGCTCGTCTCTACTATGTTATTTTCCGTTTGGATTACTATAGTCAGAATGTAGGAGAGATTTTTGCCATTTGGAATGGTGGTTTGGCCATTTACGGTGGTTTGATAGCTGGGGCTCTTGTACTCTATATCTTTGCTGATCGTAAACTCATCAATACTTGGGATTTTCTAGATATTGCGGCACCTAGCGTTATGATAGCCCAAAGTTTGGGACGCTGGGGCAATTTCTTTAACCAAGAAGCCTACGGTGCAGCAGTGGATAATCTGGATTATCTACCTGGTTTTATCCGTGACCAGATGTATATTGAGGGGAGCTACCGTCAACCGACCTTCCTTTATGAGTCTCTATGGAATCTTCTTGGATTTGCCTTGATTCTGATTGTCAGACGAAAATGGAAGAGTCTCAGACGAGGCTATATCACGGCCTTTTACTTGATTTGGTATGGTTTTGGTCGTATGATTATTGAAGGCATGCGAACAGATAGCCTCATGTTCTTTGGTCTTCGAGTGTCTCAATGGCTATCAGTTGTCCTTATCGGACTGGGTATTTTTATCATTCTATATCAAAATCGAAAGAAGGCCCCTTACTATATTTCAGAGGAGGAAAACTAAATGTTAGAAGTTGCATATATTCTTGTAGCCCTTGCTTTGATTGTATTTTTAGTCTATCTAATCATTACTGTACAAAAGCTTGGACGTGTTATCGATGAAACAGAAAAGACGATTAAAACCTTGACTTCAGATGTGGATGTGACCTTACATCATACCAATGAATTGCTGGCTAAGGTCAATGTCTTGGCAGATGATATCAATGTCAAGGTGGCAACGATTGATCCACTCTTTAATGCTGTTGCAGATTTATCTCTATCTGTTTCAGACCTCAATGACCATGCGCGTGTCTTGAGCAAGAAAGCTTCATCAGCAGGTTCAAAAACACTCAAGACTGGGGCAAGTTTGTCAGCTCTTCGTCTTGCAAGTAAATTTTTAAAAAAATAAAAAAGGAGAATCCTTATGGGTAAACTATCCTCAATCCTTTTAGGAACTGTTTCAGGTGCAGCTCTTGCCTTGTTTTTAACAAGCGACAAGGGCAAACAAGTTTGCAGTCAGGCTCAAGATTTTCTGGATGATTTGAGAGAAGATCCAGAGTATGCCAAGGAGCAGGTCTGTGAAAAACTGACAGAAGTTAAGGAGCAGGCTACAGATTTTGTTCTGAAAACCAAAGAACAGGTTGAGTCAGGTGAAATCACTGTGGACAGTGTCCTTGCTCAAGCTAAATCCTATGCTTTTCAAGCGACAGAAGCATCAAAAGATCGATTCAATAATCTTAAGGAGCAGTGGCAAGAAAAGGCCGAAACTCTTGATGAATTAGAAGAGATTGTGATTGATATAACAGAAGAATAAAAGAAATAGTAACTATTCTAGGTCCTATAAACTCTCTAGTGGATTATACCTCTATAGAGCTTATAGGTTTTTTATGTGGATAAAACCTTAAATAAAAGAAATTTAATGATTTTTGAAAGTAGATAAGTATAATCTACTTTTTTGTGAATAGAGTTGCTTTTAAAAAATATCAACATATTCACAATGTTATACTTAAATATACAATATTTCTCGAATTTTAAAGAATATAAGGCAAAATATTTGATTAAGTATGTAGAAAATAGTATAATTTAGCTGTGATAGCTGTGATAGCTGTGATAGCTGTGATAGCTGTGATAGCTGTGATAGCTGTGATAGCTGTGATAGCTGTGATAGCTGTGATAGCTGTGATAGCTGTGATGTTATTTGCTAATAGCAATCATCATAGTGATTTTTGTAGCTTAACTCTTTTTAAGGAGTTGAAGTTATAAAGATTGCTTTTTTATTATATTTTCCTTAGGAGGAGAAATGGAACATAAAAATAAGTCATTCAGTCGAATGAAACGTCATCAGAGTGACAAGGTTTTGCGCTATTCTATTCGTAAATATAGCTTTGGTGCGGCTTCAGTAGCTGTAGCAGCACTGATGTTTTTAGGTACGCGCGTCGTGAGTGCGGATAGTCTAGTTGAAAACACTTCACACTCTACTGCAGGTGTAGTGAACCCTGAAAATAAGGTCGAGCCACCTGTGGGCGTTACGGAACCTACTGAAAACAAAGTAGAAGTTGCACAGAATCCTTTAGAAAAGGAAATGCCAACTAATAGTGAAAACATTGTTAAAGTAGTTGATAAAGCGAAATTAAGAAAAGTAGTTGAAGAGTTAAATACTACTCTTTCATCGAAATCAGATCTTGACAACTCAGTTCTTTCTCCGATTAAAGACAGAGTTCAAAAAGGGCAAGCCCTACTAGATAGTGATCCTGCAGCGCAGAAGGATGTAGATGAACTACTTTCCCTTTTAGAAAGTGACTTAACTGTCTTATCAAATGCTACTAAAGAATCAAGCACGGTTCAAGAAACTGCAACTGAGAATAATACTGAAATCAAAGATAATAAAACCACTTTTGAACTAAGTGAAGATGATAAAACTATTTCAGATAAGAAAGAATCACTAAAATTGTCTGCTGAACAATTACAAGCAGCGGTTCTTGAGCTCCCTGAACATGAATCAACTAAAGAAGTACTTGGAAAAGCAAATGAAGTTCTCTCACTTGCTCAAGGATTATTGACAAATACTAGGGTAACATCTAATGAACTTGAGGATTTGAATAATCGTGTTAAAAGAACGTTTAATTCTGTCAAAATAGTGACTTTGCGTCTAACTTCAGGTAAGAATGACCCACGTAATGGTCAAAGCATGGGTCAAGGTACACAGTTTAGAGCTTATACACCAGTTAGCTCTGGGGCGTTGAAAAACGTTAAATACTTTGCATCGGTCGATAGAAATACTAACGGTGGATCATATTTAAGGAATGATGATCCTGAATTTACAGAAAAAAAGACAGTAATTAAAGCAAAATATGAACAAAGCAGTTCAGGTAAATGGATGGTCTATGATGTTTACTTCAATAATAATGGAGTGGCCATGGCAGATCTCTCTTATAGTCAGCATTATTATTTCCAACCTCCGTTTAATATCATGGATGGTTCTAATAAAGTAGAAAATTTAACTTTTACTCGTTATCAAAATGTTTCTCGAGACCCTAGTAAAAAGCTTTCTGATGGAGGTAGAGAATTCCAAAAGGTTGGGGAGACGGCTGTAATTTCAGAACCATGGAGACAAAGAACCAACGTTTTCCCAGGGGATAGAAGATCTACATACGATCCACAAGGAGTAAGTCGTGCTGATCAAAAATGGCAAGTGTTTAAACGTAACCAAGACGATCCTTATTTAGATAAGATTGTAAGAAGAACAGATGGAAGTTACACTGATAGGGTCAGTTATACTCTTGGAATAGAAGTCGGTCGGGAAAACTTAGATTATGCGATCCATATGACCGCTAGAGTAAAATTGAAGGATAATGTGACAGAAACAGAAGCTGCTAATGGTAATGTGTATGCTGCTTCTGTTACAACTGGACAAACTACTAATCAATCATATATTGTAGGTTCGCAAGGAACAAGTCTAAAAACAAAGCCAGACGCACAATTATATCCACTTAAAGGAAGTTCGCATAACAAAACAGTAGGTGATCCCCTTCCAAATTCAGATAATCCAGTAACTGCTAAATATATTACTCCTAAAAATGGTGGGGAATTTCCATCAGGAATGGATTGGGGTTGGAAAAATAATATTAAACCAAGTACAGATACAGCAGGAATTTTCACCTATATAGCAACTGCTCGATACCAAGATGGATCAACATCAAATGATGCAGATGGAGCGGTGAAATTTACGGTTAAGCCTAAGAAACCTGCTATTACAGCTAATGATGTCGTTCATAAAAAAGGATTAACAAATCAAACAATCACGGTAAATGTTGGTACAGGAGTTAAAACAGGATCTACAGTTACTCTATATAGTGATGGCAAAGTTATCGGAACAGGAAAAACTACTGGAACTACTGCAAGGATTACAGTTGATGGGGCATTGACAGGAAATCCAATTACGGCTGAAACAAAGGTTGACAATGGAGGAGTTGTGGTCTCTGAGAAAAGTGACCCAGTTAGACCAACAGAAGCACCAGATAACCAAGAACCAACTGTTAAGATGACAAATCCAACAGAGACAGATGGAAACAAAGTAAGGGTATTAACAAAGAATGAGATTAATGCTCCTACAACTCGTATTTATAGAGGGGCAATTTTAGATGTTCCGTTAACAATGTATGATAACGATCCAAAAGGTAAAGTTAACTTGAAATATGAAAGTGGATTACCTAAGGGTGTTACTTTTAATAATGGAAGAACGCTTTCAATAACAGGAGCCACAGAGGCACACCCGCAAACAACAAATATTAGGGGGAAAGTAGCTGCTGATGCAACATTAGGAAAACAAGCGGTTACGTTCAAAGTGTCAGATGACCAAGGAAACAATGTTGATAGAGGCAATAAAGCAACTGTTAAATTTAATGTTGAAGTTGTTGACTTAGATTTCCAAAAAAATAAAGGTGAAGTCAAATCGGATGGTACTCTGGTTGTAAAAACTTCTAAAGGAGCTTCTTACAGTGATTCGCATGATTTTATTACGGCAACTGATGGAAAAGATGTAAGTGACCGATTCTTCCCAGGAGATATGAAGTTTAGATTTATTCAACCAAACAATACTGTTAGCAAGGTTGTTACCTTTAATGATCCTGGTAAACAAACTGTTAAAGCAGCTGCTTATTTCCATAATGGATATGCTGGAACAAATGAAGTTGAAAAAGTTACTAATAATACTCCAGGTAAAGATAATGAAATTATCAATAGATCATTCCTGTATAAAACTATCGAATTCCAAGTAAAACCTACTGCACCTACAGTAACTCCAGAAAACAATGGAGATGTTACAGTAACGCCAGTGAATGAAAAGAATGTAAATACATTTAATTTCACATATAATGAACCTCATAATTCTTCAAGAAAAATTACAGCAACAAAAACAAACGATGGATGGACATTAAGCAATGCTCCAGCTGATGGTGTGACGATTGATAAAACTACAGGTAAAGTAACGATTAAAGATAGAGCTATCAAAGATTCCGCCCCAGTTATTGCAATATCTAAAACAACTGACAATGTGGAAAGTGATCCAGTAACAAAAACTTCAAACGTTGGTGATAATGAACCACCTAAATTCAAGTTTACTCCTAATGGAAAAGAAACAAGAGTTGAAACTGGAGTAGGGCAAGTAGCCTATATCACTCCGACAGAAGATACAAACTTAAAGATTGGTACAGTTACAGATAACTCTGGTAAATTATCTGAGGTAAAATTCGCAGATAAATCTAATAGAGTATTTGGTATTCAAGGGTTAGGTTCAGGTATCACTTATAACGAAGTAACTAAAACAAATAATGGAGATGTGGATGCTCCAAGAGATATCATTGTTTCAGGTAAACTACCGGATCGTAATGGTAATTCAGCTTGGACAGATAACGTTGAAATTACACGTTTTGTTGTGGCGAAAGATGCTGCACTTAAGGAAATGAGAGATCAAACTGAAAATGTTTCAAATCCAACTCGTGTTAAATTAAAAGTTTTAACACAAGCAACGAAATATGATCCGCATGTTGGAAATCAAGTAATTGATAAAGATATTACTGCTTCAGGTGCAACGGTTACTCAAGCAGAATTTGATGCTATTAAATCAAATATTACCTTCACTTCAGAACGTGGTGATGTAAAAATCAGTAACGGTGCTAACAATAGAACTGCTGGTTTAAATATCACTATGAATGATAATGGTGCAATTAAGAAGAACGCTACGAATGGTTTATACTATGTAAGTGCAAGAATTGAATATCCAGACCACACGACTGAAGATATCGAAATTCCAGTTAGTAAATCTGATACAACAGCGCCAAAAGTAACGATTAATGGTAAAGAATTATCAGAGACAGCAACGGATTATTCATATGTAGTATTCAAAGAATCCACATTTAATCCAACCTTTAAAGTAAGTGATGATAAAAATAAAGTCACAAATATAAGCGTAACGGGTCTTCCAAGTGGTATGAAGTTTGAAAAATCAGGGAGCTGGTCTAAAGATGGTGCTGATGTACAAGTAGAAGGAAATAATATCACTGCAACAAATAATGCTCAATTAGGTGATCATGAAGCAAGTATTGTTGTAAAAGATGCACTAAACAATGAGAAAACGTATAAATTTAAATATAAAGTTGTAGATGTTGCAATTAGAGAAACACTAAAAACAGTCCCATTAAATACTCAATTAGAAGATTCTCATAATTATGTGAAAGTAGTAGATGCTCCAAATGCCGATGGTAATGATAAATATTATCCAGATGGTATGTCGTTCAAATGGAAGAAGGGAACTGCAGAGGTTGCTAATGAAACTAGATTGAGCAGACCAGGAATCATTTCTGAATATAAACCAGAAGTGAAGTTTAAATCTGGAGCTGGTTACTATACAAAAACAATTGATGGAAACCAAGTTAAGGTCTACACACCTGCTACCATCGAAAGAGACCAAACATTCCATGTTAAACCAACAGCACCAACAATTACTCCTTTAGAAAAAGGTGATGTAACAGTAACACCGGTAAGTGAAGAAAATGTTAATAGATTAAACTTTACTTATAAACATCCCAATGGTCAAACGACGATTACAGTTACAGCAACTAAAACTGGAAATAGATGGTCATTGACAAGTGGAGCACCTGCAGACGGTGTAACGATTGACCCTGAGACTGGTGTTGTTACAATCAAGGACCGTGCTATTAAGGACGCAACTGAAATAAGAGCTAAATCTGTGACAACAGATAGTGTAGACAGTGATACAACAACAGCAAATTCTAAAGTAGGGGATACAGAACCACCGAAATTTGAATTTACTCCGAATAATGTAGAAACAAAAGTAGAAACCAACGGAGATCAAGTTGTTTATGTAACGCCAACAGAAGATACAAATCTAACGATTGGTAGGGTAACCGACGATTCTAATAAATTGACTGAAGTTAGAATAGCATTAGGTCAGACATTCAATATAGGTTTGGGTGAAGGCTTATCTTATAATGAGGCTGTTCGTAAAAGTAATGTTGAATTAGATGCTCCAAGAGATGTTACAATTTCAGGTAATTTAGGAGATTATAAAACTGGGACTACAAAGTGGACAGATAATGATGAAGTAACACGTTATGTTGTAGCTAAAGATGCTGCAACAAATGAGATGAATAATCAAACTAACGATGTTACAAATAAAACTCGCATCAAATTTAAAGTTCTAACTCAAGCAACGAAATATGATCCACAAGTTTCAACTCAGCCAATTAATGTAGATGTTACTGCACCAGGTGCGAAAATTAGTCAATCAGATTTCGATTCAATGAAATCAAATCTGACATTTACATCTACACGTGGAACTGTAAAGATCAGTAATAATACAACTGGTTTAAGTCTTGCTATGAAAGAAGATGGTGCGATTAAGCCGAAAGATAATGGTACTTACTATGTTGGTGCAACTATCACATATCCTGACCACTCAACAGAAGATATTGAAATTCCTGTAACGAAAGTAGATGCGAATGAGCCAATCGCAACAATGGATGGTATGTTGTTAACAAAAGATGAAAACACTACTGCAAACTTCGTAGTGTTCAGAGGTTCAACATTTAACCCAACATTCAATGTAAGAGATGACAGAAACGATATTAAGACGATTAACGTAACAAAACTTCCAAATGGAACAAGTATTGAGAAAACTGGTTCTTGGACAAGTGGAACAAATGTTAAGATTACAGAAGACGCTAACACATCTACATCAACAGCTGATTTAGGAGAACGTGTTGGAGAAGTAACGATTACTGACGCTACAGGAAACACTGGTACTTATAAATATAAATATAAAGTAGTAGATGTTGAAGTTAGAAATAGTCCAGAAACAGTTGAGTTAGGAACGAAACTAGTTGATGCAGCGAATGCAAACAACGGTAAAGACTCTCATAATTATGTGAAGTTAGTTTCTGCAACAGATGGTATAAAGCAAGATGTGGATGATAAATATTACCCAGCAGGAATGAACTTCAAATGGAGTAAGAATAATGAACAAGGGACTACTGGTGAAGTAACTACTACTACGGAGCTTAACAAACCAGGTGTAGTAACTGATTACAAAGCATTAGTGAAATTCCCAAGAGGTGCAGGATACTATACAACCAATATAGACGGTAAAGCAGTTAAAGTTTATACACCTGCTAGCATTGAAAAAGAGGTTACATTCCATGTAGCACCTCCAAAACCAACGTTTAATCAGGATGCAGTATCATCAACAACACGTAAGATTAGCGGTACGTTAGGTGGATTCACATTAGATAATAATAATGATAGAGTTGTAGAAGTACACTTAAATGATAAAGACAATACAGTTTTATCAAGCAAAGATGGGCAAGTAACCATTAATGGAGATACTTGGACAGCGACATTACCTGATGACAAGAACCTTCGTCAAAGCGAAAATAAAAACGGAGAAACAGTTCAACCAGCAGCGATTACAGTAGTAAACAAAGTTGGAAATACAGATGTTTCTAAAACGAGTGAACCTAAAGTAGTCAAAATGGGTAATTACTCACCTTCTGCTACAATTGCTGGAAGCAAGCATATTGATGTAACAGTACCGCATGATGCAAAACGAATCGAGTTACGATTCCATAATAATTCAGATACAGATAATGAACCGAATAGCATTGTTCTTGTACGTAATGAAAATGGTGGAGATTGGCAAGTAGATCCTACAACGCCAGCTGGAGTTACAAATGCAAATAACTTTGTACAAGGAATTACAAATAGTATAAATGAAGCCAATAAAGCTGAAAACAAAGTAAGCATTGCCCTAAAAGAATCAGATAATAATAAAAAACTTCTTATTAAAGAAGAGGTTGCTTCTGGAGACAATACAGATAACTATACTAGCGGATTAGGATTACGAGTAGATTACAAACCTGAAACTGGACAAAATGCAACACCAGCAGGAAATTGGAAAGTAATTTCAGTATCAAATGATGCTCCAGTAGTAACGTTGAAAGATGCAGCAGTAGGAACACAAGAAAATCCTAAAGTTTATGATGCAGGAACAGTATTAACAGCAGACAAACTAAAAGAATTAGTAACGGTATCTGATACTGAAGATGATCGTACTACGGATAAACCGTTCGGAACAGGTACTGTTAATGTTACTGGACTTCCAGCAAATCCAACAGCAGGAGTATACGCTGTAACGCTTCAACCTGTTGATAGCCAAGGAAAAGCAGGAAACCAAGTAACTGTACATGTAGTTGTAAAAGAAGAAAAACCAGCAGCTCCAAGTATTTCTCAATGGCAAAATGGAAATGTGAAAGTAACGCCACCAACAGATGGGGATAAAGTAACAATTCCATTAACAGATGGAACTGTAACACTAGTGAAGAAAGATGCTGGATGGGAACTTGAAACACCGAAAGAAGGCCTAGTATTCCATAATGGTTCATTAGAAATTCCTAAAGAGTTAGTAGGAACTAGTGTGACTGCCAAATCAACAAAAGGTACAGGTGGATCAGCTGTAGATTCTGATGATGCGACATATACAACAACACCTCACAAAGTAACGACTGTTGATGTTATTAAAGAAGTAGATTCTCCATTAACAAATTCTGATTTATCAGGAAAAACAGGGGTTACTGGAGTAGTAGATGGAACTGAAACGAAAGATTTCATAGCAGCTAAGATTACAAGTGTAGTGGGAAATTCTGAATTACCGAAAGTAACTCCAGATAGTAAACATACAATTCCAGTGACAATTACTTATGAAGATAGTTCAACAGAAACAACAGATGTAATTGTTAAAGTGAAACCGCAAGCTCCAATAGTGACACCAAAAGAAAATGGAACTGTAGAAATTACACCGATATTAACTGGAGAAGGAACTACAACTATCACATATACAGGTGAAGATAACACGCCACAAACAGTAACAGTAACAAAAGCTGGAGATGGAACTTGGACAAGTTCTGATCCAACAATTGCTGTTGATGCAAATGGTAAAGTGACTATTCCTGCGGATAAAGTAAAAGATGGTTCACCAGTTACAGCAAAAGTAACAAGTAAGACAACAGACTTAACAAGTCAATCATCTACAGAAACTGCTGGAAAACCATTAACAGTCGAAGTAGGAACACCGGTAGATGCGATTGAAAACAAAGCATATACAAGTGATAAAGTGGTAACACCTAATAAAGACAATAGCACAATTACTCCAACTCCTAAGAATGGACTAACTGTAACTCCTGATGGTAAAGTTACTGGAACGCCAGATGTTAAAGACTGGGGAGAAATCGAAGAACATCGTACTGTAACGATTAAAGTAACAGTAACACATGATGGTGATACACCAGTTGAAAAAGACGTTGTAGTCAATGTATTAAGAGATACTGATGGAGATGGAACACCAGATAAAGATGATTTAGACGATGACAATGATGGTATTCCAGATGATCAAGATAAAAATCCAAAAGTAGCAGATGAACTAACAGGAAATGTGACACCACCAGCTCCTGTAAGAGAAAAAGCTGAAGTTCCACCGGTTACAGTTGTAACAACAAATAAACCAGGTGCTACAATTACAACAGAAAATCCACCAGTAAATGGATTATCAGTTAACAGAAATGGTGAGTTAACAGGAACTCCAACAGTAGATAACTGGGACAAAGATGAAGAAGAACGTCAAATTAACATTCCTGTTAAAATTACAAAAGAAAAAGATGGAAAAACTGGAAAAGAAACTGAGGAAATTAAGGTAGAAGTTCCAGTAACGATTCTGAGAGATACAGATGGAGATGGAACTCCAGACAAAGAAGATGCAGATGATGATAACGATGGAATTCCAGATGAGGAAGAGAAGAAAAACGGAACAGATCCGAAAGTTCCTACGACTCAAACTCCAACTATAGGAATTACTCGTAAAGAAAATGGTGATGCAATCGTAACACCAACGAAACCAGGTGGAGGAACTTATCCACCAGGAACAACTGTAACGATTCCAGGAAATGGCAATACTCCAATTGAACTTACAATTGGAAATGACGGTTCAGGAACAGTTCCAAATGATAAACTTCCAAAAGGAAATTTACCAGGAAAAGGTATCGTAACAGAACCGAATAAGAGACCATCTAATCCAGTTGATGTGACAACGCCAGCCCGTAAGACACCGACAGTAGAGTTACAACAAGATCCAGATACAGGAGAAGTAACAGTAACACCAACGAAACCAGATGGAACAACATACCCACCAGGAACTAAGGTAGAAATTCCAGGAAAAGATGGAAATCCAATCACTGTAACAATTGGACAAGACGGTAAAGGTAAAGTGCCAAATAAAGATTTACCAGATGGTAAAATCTCAGGTCCAGGAACAATCACTGAGCCTGGTACAGATAAAACTCCTGAAAAAGTTACTGTTGAAACGCCAGCTCGTTTAACACCAGCAATAGTATTAGATCAAGATCCAAATACAGGAGACGTAACGGTAACACCTAAGAAACCAGATGGAACAACATATCCACCAGGAACGAAGGTAGAAATTCCAGGTAAGAATGGCACACCAATTGTGGTAACAACAGGACCAGATGGAAAAGTAATTATTCCGAATAAAGACTTACCAGATGGGGAAATTCCAGGAACAGGTAAAATTACACCGCCAGGAAAACCTTCTGTTGAAGTAAACGTAAAAACACCTAAGAAATTAGATCCAAATGCACCTCAAACAGAACAACCAGGTGAAATTGAAATTACAAGAAAACCAAATGGAGATGCAGTAGTAACGCCTAAGAAACCAGATGGAACAACATACCCACCTAGAACGAAAGTAGTTATCCCAGGTGATAATAATACAAC
>NZ_VMMJ01000029.1:0-610 GCF_013277145.1 Streptococcus sp. 3705
CAACATACCCACCAGGAACTACGGTAGAAATTCCAGGTAAGAATGGAAATACAATCACTGTAACAATTGGACAAGACGGTAAGGGTACAGTTCCAAATAGTGAATTACCAGACGGAAAAACATCAGGTAATGCTAAGATAGCAGAACCGAATAAACCTGTTGAAAATGTGATTGTTGAAACACCAGCTCGTTTAACACCGGCAATAGTATTAGATCAAGATCCAAATACAGGAGACGTAACGGTAACACCTAAGAAACCAGATGGAACAACATATCCACCAGGAACTACGGTAGAAATTCCAGGTAAGAATGGCACACCGATTGTGGTAACAACAGGACCAGATGGAAAAGTAATTATTCCGAATAAAGACTTACCAGATGGGGAAATTCCAGGAACAGGTAAAATTACACCGCCAGGAAAACCTTCTGTTGAAGTAAACGTAAAAACACCTAAGAAATTAGATCCAAATGCACCTCAAACAGAACAACCAGGTGAAATTGAAATTACAAGAAAACCAAATGGAGATGCAGTAGTAACGCCTAAGAAACCAGATGGCTCAGCATATCCACCAGGAACGAAGGTAGTTATTCCAGGTGATAATAATACAAC
>NZ_VMMJ01000030.1:0-43909 GCF_013277145.1 Streptococcus sp. 3705
AGCTAACGCTAGCCTCGCAGTGCTTGGACTTCTTGGAGTATTGAGTGGATTTGGACTTGTGACTCGCAAGAAGAAAGAAGACTAATCTTTTTAATTGATATGATTTGTTTGGAATGAACAGATTATCCTTAAAGCTGATGAATCGATGATTCATCAGCTTTTTGCGGTACGACGGGCATGTCGTGCATCTGAGGTGTAAGTCCTCCGTGGGCACCTGCTACCGGTGAACCTGTTAGCGATTCTCAGTCTGACGCTGGAAATAAGAATCAGCAGAGGAAGGGATAGCGAAATCGTGGCTCTACGAACAGAAAGGTGGAGGTTCGTAGAGTGGATGAAGATGAGAGCGATTCCAAAGTACAAAAATAGTCGTAACCTGAATGTGTAAATGATGGGAGGAGTTGAATTCGAACTAGAGAAGTAATAATAAATTTATGCTATAGTCATGGTGATTTGTATGCTTTTGATTCTAGTTTATCAAATAATAGATTAGAATTGTCAGATAATATCATTTTATGTTATAATGAAGAAAAATACAGAGGTGTTCAGATGTCAGAAGCAGGTCATAAGTTTTTAGCAAAACTGGGAAAAAAACGCTTACGCCCAGGTGGAAAATGTGCCACAGATTGGTTAATTGCGGAAGGAGGATTTTCAAAAGAAAAGAGAATACTAGAGGTTGCGTGTAATAGGGGAACTACAGCAATTGAGTTGGCACAGCGTTTTGGTTGTAAGATAACTGCTGTTGATATGGATGCTCAAGCTTTAGAAGTGGCTAAAAAATCTGCTGAAACAGCAGGTGTTGCTCACTTAATCAGTTTTGAAAGAGCTAATGCAATGAAACTTCCTTATGAAGATGCTAGTTTTGATATTGTTATAAATGAAGCTATGCTGACTATGCAAGCCGATCAAGCTAAGAAAAAATGTGTAATGGAATATCTAAGGGTTTTAAAACCTGAAGGTCTTCTCTTGACACATGATGTGCTTCTTAAGGAAGCTAAAGAGTCTGTCAGACAGGAACTGTCACAAGCAATTCATGTAATGTAGGTCCTTTAACTCAAGATGGTTGGGAAGAGGTGATGATAGAATCAGGTTATCGTGATGTGAAAGTATTGACTGGTGAAATGACATTAATGAAATTATCAGGTATGGTTTATGACGAAGGTTGGCTAGGAACTTTGAAAATTTGTGTAAATGCTTGTAAAAAGGAGAATAGAAAGCAGTTTTTAACGATGTATAAAATGTTTAATAAGAATAAAAAGAACTTGGGCTTTATTGCTATGGCTAGTCATAAATCGTCAAATCGTTAGATAATCATTGAAGTTAACTTTTCCTTTTTTCTTTCTTAAAAAATATGCTATAATAGAGAGTAAAAAACTTTGAAAGAAAGAAAAAGATGAATTTAAAAGATTACATTGCAACAATTGAAAATTATCCAAAGGAAGGGATTACCTTCCGTGATATCAGTCCTTTGATGGCTGATGGAAATGCTTATAGCTACGCTGTTCGTGAAATCGTTCAGTATGCTACTGACAAGAAAATTGACATGATCGTGGGACCTGAGGCTCGTGGTTTTATCGTGGGCTGTCCAGTTGCCTTTGAGTTGGGAATTGGTTTCGCGCCTGTTCGTAAGCCAGGTAAATTGCCACGCGAAGTCATTTCTGCTGACTATGAAAAAGAGTACGGTGTTGATACCTTGACTATGCATGCGGACGCCATTAAGCCAGGTCAACGTGTTCTTATCGTAGATGACCTCTTAGCAACAGGTGGAACTGTTAAGGCAACCATCGAGATGATTGAAAAACTTGGTGGTGTTGTAGCAGGCTGTGCCTTCCTTGTTGAATTGGATGAATTGAACGGCCGTGAAAAAATCGGTGACTATGATTACAAAGTTTTGATGCATTATTAATGAAAAACAGTCCCTAGGGCTGTTTTCTCTACATTAGGATATAAAAATAGACTATAGCTAGTTAGAGAAAAAGTATAATTGAAAACTATATCTTCTTGCAGTATAATAAAAGGACTAGATGTTTGAGATTTGGCTTCAAACATATGCAATGATTCCTGAAAGAATACAGTTAGGAGAGGGTTATGCCGATTCGAATTGATAAAAAATTACCAGCTGTTGAGATTTTACGGACAGAGAATATCTTTGTCATGGATGATCAACGTGCTGCCCACCAAGATATTCGCCCGTTGAAGATTTTAATTTTAAATCTCATGCCACAGAAAATGGTCACAGAAACCCAGTTGTTACGCCATTTGGCCAATACACCTCTACAACTGGATATTGATTTTCTCTATATGGAGAGCCATCGTTCTAAAACAACTCGTTCAGAGCACATGGAGACCTTTTATAAAACTTTTCCTGAAGTCAAGGATGAGTATTTTGATGGGATGATTATCACGGGTGCTCCAGTTGAGCATTTACCATTTGAGGAAGTGGATTATTGGGAAGAATTTAGCCAGGTGCTTGAGTGGTCTAAGACCCATGTCTATTCGACCCTTCATATCTGTTGGGGTGCTCAGGCTGGTCTTTATCTGCGTTATGGAGTGGAAAAATACCAGATGGACAGTAAGCTATCAGGTATTTATCCTCAGGACACCCTAAAAGAGGGTCACCTTCTCTTTAGAGGTTTTGACGATAGCTATGTATCTCCTCATTCACGGCACACGGAGATCTCTAAGGAAGAAGTCTTAAATAAGACAAATCTCGAGATTTTATCAGAAGGGCCGCAGGTTGGGGTTTCTATTTTGGCCAGTCGTGACTTACGAGAAATTTATAGTTTTGGGCATTTGGAGTATGATCGTGATACCTTGGCAAAAGAGTATTTCCGAGATCGTGATGCAGGTTTGGATCCTCATATTCCAGAAAATTACTTTAAGGATGATGATGTCAACCAGACACCTTGTCTTTGTTGGTCTTCATCAGCAGCCCTCTTTTTCAGTAACTGGGTGAATTATGCGGTCTATCAGGAGACGCCTTTTGACTGGAGAAAGATAGAAGATGATGCATCCGCATTTGGGTATTTATAAGAGGAATTATGACATATTTAGACGCTTTTAAATCAGGGAACTTGGTTTTACCGAGTGCCCTGCTCTTGCATTTTAAGGAACTCTTTCCTTCTAGCGACGATTTTCTGGTCTGGCAATTTTTCTATTTGCAAAATACGACAGGCTTGGAAGAAATGTCGCCAAGCCAGATTGCTGAAAGGATTGGCAAGGAAATTTCGGATGTCAACCAGTCTATCTCTAATCTGACGGAGAGGGGACTTCTCCAGTATCGTACTATCGAATTAAATGGTGAAATCGAATTGCTTTTTGATGCTAGTTTGGCTTTGGAACGCTTGGACGACTTGCTTGGAGTCGCTGATTCAAGTTCAGACCAGTTGACACCTCAGAATCAGCTCAAGGATTTGGTGGAAACCTTCCAGCAGGAATTGGGACGCTTGTTGACACCTTTTGAGATTGAAGATTTGACCAAGACACTAAAGGAAGATGGAACCAGTGCTGACTTGATTAAGGAGGCTCTTCGTGAAGCTGTTTTAAATGGAAAAGCAAACTGGAAGTACATTCAGGCGATTTTGAGAAACTGGCGCCATGAAGGTATCAAAAGTGTGGCTCAAATTGAGGCTAAGCGGGCAGAAAGAGAAGCCAGCAATCCTCAGTTGACACAGGTATCTGTGGATTTTAGAAATGCCATGGATCTCTGGAAGGATTAATCGTTGGAAGCAGGCTTGAAATCCGAGTAAGATTTGCAAGCTGTGTCTAATTGTGATAAAATAAGTAGAAAATAAATTGAAAAAAGAGGTATGTGAAATGTCACGTAAACCATTTATCGCTGGTAACTGGAAAATGAACAAAAATCCAGAAGAAGCTAAAGCATTCGTTGAAGCTGTTGCATCAAAACTTCCTTCATCAGATCTTGTTGAAGCAGGTATCGCAGCTCCTGCAGTTGATTTGACAACTGTTCTTGCTGCTGCAAAAGGTTCAAACCTTAAAGTTGCTGCTCAAAACTGCTACTTTGAAAATGCAGGTGCCTTCACTGGTGAAACTAGCCCACAAGTTTTGAAAGAAATCGGTACTGACTACGTTGTTATCGGTCACTCAGAACGCCGTGACTACTTCCATGAAACTGACGAAGATATCAACAAAAAAGCAAAAGCAATCTTTGCAAACGGTATGCTTCCAATCATCTGTTGTGGTGAGTCACTTGAAACTTACGAAGCTGGTAAAGCTGCTGAATTCGTAGGTGCTCAAGTATCTGCTGCATTGGCTGGATTGACTGCTGAACAAGTTGCTGCATCAGTTATCGCTTATGAGCCAATCTGGGCTATCGGTACTGGTAAATCAGCTTCACAAGACGATGCACAAAAAATGTGTAAAGTTGTTCGTGACGTTGTAGCTGCTGACTTCGGTCAAGAAGTTGCGGACAAAGTTCGTGTTCAATACGGTGGTTCTGTTAAACCTGAGAACGTTACTTCATACATGGCTTGTCCAGACGTTGACGGTGCCCTTGTAGGTGGTGCGTCACTTGAAGCTGAAAGCTTCTTGGCTTTGCTTGACTTTGTAAAATAATCAGTAGCAAAAGCTAGGTGGAACAGCATTCAGGTGCCTGTTCCATTTTTTATAGGAGAGGAAAGATTGAAAACAAAAATTGTATGTATAGGGCTAGCAAGTCTCTGCTTACTTGGCGCAAGAGTTTCAGGAATTGCGGCAGATGAAACAAGTGGAAGCACAGTTTCAGAAAAATCTAGTCTATCAACAGGGACTTCATCAACTAGTAGCAATGAACAGAGAAACAGTGTCTCTGCCCACTGGGATGGGGATTATTATGTAAAGGCTGATGGTTCTAAAGCTCAAAGTGAATGGATTTTTGACAACTACTACAAGGCTTGGTTTTATATTAATTCAGATGGTCGTTACACGCAGAATGAATGGCATGGAAATTACTACCTGAAATCAGGTGGCTATATGGCCCAAAACGAGTGGATCTATGACAGTAATTACAAGAGTTGGTTTTATCTTAAGTCAGATGGGGCTTATGCTCATCAAGAATGGCAATTGATTGGAAATAAGTGGTATTACTTCAAGAAGTGGGGTTACATGGCTAAAAGCCAATGGCAAGGAAGTTATTTCTTGAATGGTCAAGGTGCCATGATGCAAAATGAATGGCTTTATGATCCGGCTTATTCTGCTTATTTTTATCTAAAATCCGATGGAACTTATGCCAACCAAGAGTGGCAAAAAGTGGGCGGCAAATGGTACTATTTCAAGAAGTGGGGCTATATGGCGCGGAATGAGTGGCAAGGCAACTACTATTTGACTGGAAGTGGTGCCATGGCGACTGATGAAGTGATTATGGATGGTGCTCGCTATATCTTTGCGGCTTCTGGTGAGCTCAAAGAAAAGAAAGATTTGAATGTCGGCTGGGTTCACAGAGATGGTAAACGCTATTTCTTTAATAATAGAGAAGAGCAAGTGGGAACCGAACATGCTAAGAAAGTTATTGATATTAGTGAGCACAATGGTCGTATCAATGATTGGAAAAAGGTTATTGATGAGAACGAGGTGGATGGTGTCATTGTTCGTCTAGGTTATAGCGGTAAAGAAGACAAGGAATTGGCGCATAACATTAAGGAGTTAAACCGTCTGGGAATTCCTTATGGTGTCTATCTCTATACCTATGCTGAAAATGAGACCGATGCTGAGAATGACGCTGAACAGACCATTGAACTTCTGAAGAAATACAATATGAACTTGTCTTACCCTATCTACTATGATGTTGAGAACTGGGAGTATGTGAATAAAAGTAAGCGTGCTCCGAGTGATACAGGTACTTGGGTTAAGATTATCAACAAGTACATGGAGACGATGAAGCAGGCGGGCTATCAAAATGTGTATGTCTATAGCTATCGTAGTTTATTACAGACGCGTTTAAAACACCCAGATATTTTAAAACATGTAAACTGGGTAGCGGCCTATACCAATGCTTTAGAATGGGAAAATCCTCATTATTCAGGAGAAAAAGGTTGGCAGTATACCTCTTCTGAATACATGAAAGGAATTCGTGGTCGTGTGGACGTCAGCGTTTGGTATTAAGATATAAGTTTGAAAAAGGAGTGTGCAAGAAAATTGCATCCTCTTTTTCTTTATTTTGTCGCAGTTAAGAGATGTGTAAGGGGACTGTGTTTTATTCTAAAGAATTCTTAAATTATCAGTCTATTGCAACTTTTCTCATGTGGGTCATTTGGCTTGCTATTGTCTTTCCTTAGTAGTATACTAAGGTAGTAATCATTAAGAAGTGGTTACAAAAAATAATGAACGAGGTAAAATAAAATGGTAGAATTGAAAAAAGAAGCAGCAAAAGATGTCGCAACATTAACAAAAGCAGCGCCAGTAGCATTGGCAAAAACAAAGGAAGTTTTGAATCAAGCTGTTGCAGATTTGTATGTAGCGCATATTGCTCTTCATCAAGTGCACTGGTACATGCGTGGACGCGGTTTTATGGTATGGCATCCAAAAATGGATGAGTACATGGATGCTCTTGATGGTCATTTAGATGAAATCAGCGAACGCTTGATCACACTTGGTGGAAGCCCATTCTCTACTTTGACAGAGTTCCTTCAAAACAGTGAAATCGAAGAAGAAGCTGGTGAATACCGTAATGTTGAAGAAAGCTTGGAACGTGTTCTAGATATTTATCGCTACCTCATCACTCTTTTCCAAAAAGCGTTGGATGTGACTGACGAAGAAGGCGATGATGTTACAAACGATATTTTTGTTGGTGCTAAGGCTGAACTTGAGAAAACAGTTTGGATGCTTGCCGCAGAACTTGGACAAGCACCTGGTTTGTAAGAAACAAGGAAACATAGATAAATCTGTAGGAAATTTCTTACGGATTTTTTTCTATTCTGCAAGCTATTCCAAACCAGTCTTTTTTTGAGTTTTTTGATAAAATAGTACTATCAGTGAAAAGGATGGAAGCATGACTAAGAAAATTGTAGCTATTTGGGCCCAGGATGAAGAGGGTGTGATTGGTAAGGACAATCGTCTGCCTTGGTATTTACCAGCAGAACTGCAACACTTCAAAGAAACAACTCTGAATCATGCTATCTTGATGGGGCGCGTGACCTTTGATGGGATGGGGCGTCGCTTGCTTCCAAAACGGGAGACCTTGATTTTGACACGTAACTCGGAAGAAAAGATAGATGGGGTTACTACTTTTTATGATATCCAGTCTGTTCTCGACTGGTATCAGGCTCAAGAAAAGAATCTCTATATTATCGGTGGGAAGCAGATTTATCAGGCTTTTGAGCCCTACCTTGACGAAGTGATTGTGACTCAAATTCATGCTCGGGTGGAGGGAGATACCTATTTCCCTGAGGAGTTTGACTTGTCTCTTTTTGAGACAGTTTCAAGCAAATCCTATACCAAAGATGAGAAGAATCCTTATGATTTTACCATCCAATACCGCAAGAGAAAGGAAGTCTAATGGAACGTAGTATATTTGGTTTTTTTACAGCCATGCTGTGTTTGGTCTGCTTGCTTGCTGGAGCACAGGCTTTTCGTAAAAAGCGCTATGGACTTTCTGTCCTGCTCTGGTTAAATGCCTTTACCAATTTGGTCAATAGTATCCATGCTTTTTACATGACCTTATTTTAGATAGAATGACAGTATAGAATAGAACGGAAGGAAATCATGCCTACAAATAGGAATAATGATATGATGGTTTATTGCTCATTTTGTGGCAAAAGCCAAGAAGAAGTACAAAAAATAATCGCAGGTAACAACGCCTTTATCTGTAATGAATGTGTGGAGTTAGCCCAGGAAATCATTCGTGAGGAGTTGGCGGAAGAAGTCTTGGCAGACTTGTCTGAAGTTCCAAAACAAATCGAACTCCTCCATATCTTGAACCACTATGTAATTGGTCAAGATCGTGCCAAACGTGCCTTGGCAGTGGCAGTTTACAACCACTACAAACGTATCAATTTCCACGATACGCGTGAAGAGTCGGAAGATGTGGATTTGCAGAAGTCAAATATCTTGATGATTGGCCCAACTGGTTCGGGGAAAACTTTCCTTGCTCAGACCTTGGCTAAGAGTTTGAATGTACCTTTTGCGATTGCAGATGCGACAGCTCTGACGGAGGCTGGTTATGTGGGTGAGGACGTGGAAAATATCCTCCTCAAACTCCTGCAGGCTGCTGACTTTAATATTGAACGTGCAGAGCGTGGGATTATCTACGTGGATGAAATTGACAAGATTGCCAAGAAGAGTGAGAACGTGTCTATCACACGTGATGTTTCTGGTGAAGGGGTGCAACAAGCCCTTCTCAAGATTATTGAGGGAACTGTTGCTAGCGTTCCGCCTCAAGGTGGACGCAAACATCCACAACAAGAGATGATTCAAGTGGATACCAAAAATATCCTCTTCATCGTGGGTGGTGCCTTTGATGGCATTGAAGAAATCGTCAAACAACGTCTTGGAGAAAAAGTCATCGGATTTGGTCAAAATAACAAGGCGATTGATGAAAACAGCTCATACATGCAAGAAATCATCGCAGAAGATATTCAAAAATTTGGTATTATCCCTGAGTTGATTGGACGCTTGCCAGTCTTTGCTGCTCTTGAACAGTTGACAGTAGATGATTTGGTTCGTATCTTGAAAGAGCCAAGAAATGCCTTGGTCAAACAGTACCAAACCTTGCTTTCTTATGATGATGTCGAGTTGGAATTTGACGATGAAGCCCTTCAGGAAATTGCCAATAAGGCTATCGAACGCAAGACAGGGGCGCGTGGTCTTCGCTCGATTATTGAAGAAACCATGCTAGATGTCATGTTTGAAGTACCGAGTCAGGAAAATGTGAAATTGGTCCGCATCACAAAAGAAGCTGTCGATGGAACGGATAAACCAATCCTAGAAACAGCCTAGAGGTGACTATGGAACTTAATACACATAATGCTGAAATCTTGCTCAGTGCGGCTAACAAGTCCCACTATCCGCAGGATGAACTACCAGAGATTGCCCTAGCAGGGCGTTCAAATGTTGGCAAGTCTAGCTTTATCAATACTATGCTGAATCGTAAGAATCTGGCTCGTACGTCAGGGAAACCTGGGAAAACCCAGCTTCTCAACTTTTTTAACATTGACGACAAGATGCGCTTTGTGGATGTGCCTGGTTATGGCTATGCCCGTGTTTCTAAAAAGGAACGTGAAAAGTGGGGGCGCATGATTGAGGAGTACCTAACGACTCGGGAAAATCTTCGTGCAGTTGTTAGTCTAGTTGACCTCCGTCATGACCCATCAGCAGATGATGTACAGATGTACGAATTTCTTAAGTATTATGAGATTCCAGTCATCATTGTGGCGACCAAGGCAGACAAGATTCCACGTGGTAAATGGAACAAGCACGAATCAGCAATCAAAAAGAAATTAAACTTTGACCCAAGTGACGACTTTATCCTCTTTTCATCTGTCAGCAAGGCAGGGATGGATGAGGCTTGGGATGCAATTTTAGAAAAATTATGAGGTAAAGAAATGGCAAAAACAATTCATACAGACAAAGCTCCAAAGGCTATCGGACCATATGTTCAAGGAAAAATCGTTGGCAATCTTCTGTTTGCTAGCGGTCAAGTTCCCCTATCTCCTGAAACTGGGGAAATCGTAGGAGAGACTATCCAAGAACAGACAGAACAAGTCTTGAAAAACATTGGTGCTATTTTGGCAGAGGCAGGAACTGACTTTGACCATGTTGTCAAAACAACTTGTTTCTTGAGCGATATGAACGACTTTGTTCCTTTTAACGAGGTTTACCAAACGGCCTTTAAAGAGGAATTTCCAGCTCGTTCAGCAGTAGAGGTAGCTCGTCTTCCTCGTGATGTAAAAGTCGAAATTGAAGTCATCGCAGAGATTGGATAAACTAGTTGAAGTTTGGTGTTGCCAAACTTCTTTTGATATAAGGAGAAAAAGATGACAAAGAAACAACTTCACTTGGTGATTGTGACAGGGATGAGTGGTGCGGGAAAAACTGTAGCCATTCAGTCCTTCGAGGATCTAGGTTATTTTACCATTGATAATATGCCACCAGCTCTCTTGCCTAAGTTTTTGCAGTTGGTGGAAACAAAGGAAGACGACCATAAGTTGGCCTTGGTGGTGGATATGCGCAGCCGTTCTTTCTTTTCAGAAATTCAAACTGTTTTGGATGAGTTGGAAAACAAGGAAGAACTGGACTTTAAAATCCTCTTCTTGGACGCAGCAGATAAGGAATTGGTCGCGCGCTACAAGGAAACCAGACGAAGTCATCCATTAGCAGCAGACGGTCGTATTTTAGATGGAATTAAGCTGGAACGTGAACTCTTGGCACCTTTGAAAAATATGAGCCAAAATGTGGTGGATACAACTGAACTTACTCCTCGTGAACTGCGTAAAACCCTTGCAGAGCAGTTTTCAGATCAAGAACAAGCCCAGTCTTTCCGTATCGAAGTCATGTCTTTTGGCTTTAAATATGGAATCCCGATTGATGCAGATTTAGTCTTTGATGTGCGCTTTTTGCCAAATCCATATTATCTTCCAGAACTGAGAAACCAAACGGGTGTAGATGAACCAGTTTATGACTATGTCATGAATCATCCTGAGTCAGAAGACTTCTATCAACATTTGTTGGCCTTGATTGAGCCGATTTTGCCAAGTTACCAAAAGGAAGGTAAGTCCGTTTTGACCATTGCCATGGGTTGTACAGGGGGACAACACCGTAGTGTGGCCTTTGCCAAACACTTGGCGCAGGACTTATCCAAGAATTGGCCTGTCAATGAAGGGCATCGTGACAAAGACCGAAGAAAGGAAACGGTAAACCGTTCATGAGAAAACCAAAGATAACGGTGATTGGTGGAGGGACTGGGATCCCCGTCATTCTTAAAAGTCTGCGTGAAAAAGATGTGGAAATCGCTGCTATCGTAACGGTAGCGGATGACGGTGGTTCATCAGGTGAACTCCGAAAAAATATGCAGCAATTGACACCGCCAGGTGATCTTCGTAATGTCCTTGTGGCCATGTCGGATATGCCTAAGTTTTATGAGAAGGTCTTTCAGTACCGCTTTTCTGAGGATGCGGGAGCCTTTGCTGGCCACCCATTGGGAAATCTCATTATCGCTGGCCTGTCAGAAATGCAGGGTTCGACCTATAATGCCATGCAGTTATTGAGCAAATTTTTCCATACAACAGGGAAAATTTATCCTTCCAGTGACCATCCTTTGACCCTGCATGCAGTCTTTCAGGATGGGACAGAAGTGGCTGGAGAGAGTCATATTGCAGACCATCCAGGCATGATTGACCATGTCTATGTGACCAATACCCTCAACGATGATACGCCTCTGGCCAGTCGTCGAGTAGTGCAGACCATTCTTGAAAGTGACATGATTGTCCTAGGGCCTGGCTCTCTCTTTACCTCTATTTTGCCCAATATTGTCATTAAGGAAATTGGGCAGGCGCTTTTGGAAACTAAGGCAGAAATCGCCTATGTCTGCAATATCATGACCCAACGTGGGGAGACAGAACACTTTACAGATAGTGATCATGTGGAGGTCTTGCATCGTCATCTTGGTCGCCCTTTTATCGATACTGTCTTGGTAAATATCGAAAAAGTGCCTCAGGAATACATGAATTCCAACCGGTTTGATGAATACTTGGTGCAGGTGGAACATGATTTTGCAAGTCTTTGTAAGCAAGTTCCGCGCGTGATTTCATCCAACTTCCTCCGTCTGGAAAATGGTGGTGCCTTCCACGATGGGAATTTGATAGTGGATGAGTTGATGCGGATTATACAGGTGAGAAAATGAGTTTCACAGTAGCAGTAAAAGAAGAAATCCTAGGTCAGCACCATCTAAGCCGGCATGAATTATCTGCCATTATCAAGATGTCTGGTAGCATCGGTCTCTCGACCTCGGGCCTGACCTTGTCCGTCGTGACAGAAAATGCCAAACTGGCTCGTCACCTCTATGAGTCCTTTCTCCATTTCTATGAAATCAAATCGGAAATACGTCACCACCAAAGAAGCAATCTCCGCAAGAATCGGGTCTATACCGTTTTTACAGATGAAAAGGTGCAGGATTTGTTAAGTGATTTGCACTTGGCAGACTCCTTCTTTGGTCTGGAAACAGGTATTGATGAGGCGATTTTATCGGATGAGGAAGCAGGTCGTGCCTATCTCTGTGGTGCTTTCTTGGCAAATGGAAGCATTCGTGACCCTGAGTCAGGCAAGTATCAGTTGGAAATCAGTTCTGTTTATCTGGACCACGCGCAAGGGATTGCCTCCCTTCTCCAGCAGTTTTTACTGGATGCCAAGGTGCTTGAACGCAAGAAGGGAGCTGTGACCTATCTCCAGCGTGCCGAAGATATTATGGACTTTCTTATAGTAATCGGAGCCATGAAGGCGCGTGATGATTTTGAGCGGGTTAAGATTTTGCGGGAAACTCGTAACGATCTTAATCGAGCCAATAATGCCGAGACAGCTAATATTGCTCGGACAGTTTCTGCCAGCATGAAGACTATCAACAATATCAGCAAAATCAAAGATATTATAGGCTTAGAAAATCTGCCAGTGGATTTGCAGGAAGTAGCGCAGTTGCGGATTCAGCACCCAGACTACTCTATCCAACAGTTGGCAGATAGCCTCAGCACCCCTCTGACCAAAAGTGGTGTCAACCACAGACTCAGAAAAATAAATAAATTAGCTGATGAACTATAAAACCAGGCTCTTGTTTTGCGAGGTTCTTTTTTGAAATAAAAAGAGGTTGGGCAAAAAGCAATGTCATTAAGTTAAGAAATTTGGCTCTTTAAAATCAAAAACGCATAATATCCGGTGTTGACTTGAACCGTAATACTATGCGTTTTATTGTGAGAAAATTTATTTCATTTTCTCCTGAAATTGAGTTTTTACCCAGTCTCTAATGAGTTATTTCCAAGTGACCAGTTCGCTCCAAACGCTAACATTCGATATAGTAGAGGTTTCACCAGCTGGAACCCATTTGTTGGTGCCTAAGTATCTAACTTCTAGTTTACGAACGTTTACTGTGTAAGATGCTTTTAGTCTAATATAACCATAAGTGTAGGGTGGTACGTTATGGGAGACTGAGTGATTTAAACTAAGTCCAGCTCCAGACTCCGGAGCAGAAAAGCTAACACCTGCACCTACAGTCAGAGTAGCTCCAGCTTTTCCACCATAGGCAGTTGAACTTACAGGACCTGATGTGGTGCTTTTCTTGTAAGAGTGAGAGTATTTAGTTCTATAGTCTGCAACACCAGTTGCATTAGAACGAGTCTGATACGTAGATTTAGACTCTAAATAGGCGTCTCTAAGTTCAGTCGTATAAAATGACAATAACTCTCCTGTGTTGATATCTTTTACAATACGATTAGATACAATTTCATAATTTGTACCAGGATAGACATCAGCAAAAACCGTAGATGTTGTGACTAAGAATAATAGACTTGATAGTAGAGAGAAAAACAATAGTTTCAGTTTAATCATAACAAATTTCCTTTCTTCATGAGTAAAAGATTATTTTTTCAATCCTTTGAAAGTTATAATGCAACCCGAAATAATACTGAGAGTTCCTACAGGTCTCCAATATAGTTGCCAAAAGAATAAATTTATTCTTTCTTTCAGTGTCGCATAGGGTTCGGCATAATAGGGGTTGATGTGAAATAATAAAAAACCAAAACATAAAACTATGATTCCAGTTAAGAATAAAATGTCCTTATTTACTTTCCTCATAAAACCTCCTTTTATTTTATTTAAAGCGCTTTCTATTATTAGTATACGTCAAAAAAAGAAAAAAACAAGTCTATTTATTTATTTTTTTATATGGTATAATAGAATAGTTGGAGAGTTTTTATATAGCTTTAAAAGGCTGATATGAATACTTTGTATAATCTAATGATTCTTCAAAAAATTTCTTATTCAAACAAGAGCAAAGAGAAGGTGGGCTGCATATCAGAAGTTAGATGTATTTCTGTCTAACTTTTGAGGTGTAGTTCATTTTAAAACCACGAATCCTATGTGACTCGTGGTTCTTTTTTATAAACTAGTAGAGTGTTTTGGTTGTACTTTTTGCTCAGGGTCGATGTAGTTGATAGCATTATTGACAGCAGTTGGAGCTTCTCCGAGACCTGTCGCAATCAAGTCAATTTTTCCGTCATAGTAGCAGCAGTCACCGATAGCATAGATACCTGCTTGGCTAGATTCTTGTTTGCTGTTGACGATAATCTTGTGGCGGTTGAGGTCGAGCCCCCAGTTTTTAAGATTACCGACCGAAGATTTGAAACCATAGTTGACAAAGAGGTGGTCTAGGTCAATCGTTTCGGTTTCATCAGATTTGACTTTTGTGATTTCAAGTTTATCGAGTGCTTTTCCATCTCCAAGGAGTTGGCTAGGAACGAATGGTGTCTTGATGGATACAGATGATTCTTGCAGGGCTTGAACACTGTGTTCCAAGGCACGGAAATTATCTCTGCGGTGAACAAGGGTGGTTGGTGCAATTTTTTCAAAAGCCAAAGCCCAATCCACTGCTGAGTCTCCCCCACCAAGAATCGTCACTTTCTTACCAGCGTATTGCTGGATGTTGGAAACGTGGTAATGGATATTTTCATAGCCCTCAACGCCTTCTAGTTCCAAAGGACGTGGTTTGAAGGCACCGCCACCCATAGCGATGATAACTGTTTTAGTCAGGTGACTTCCTTTAGAAGTCGTGATGGTAAATCCTTCTTCTTGTTTTTCAATCTCAAGAACCGTTTCATTAAGATGAATAGGGGTATCGAAGCTGTTTAGCTGTTCAATCAAGCGGTTAGTCAACTCTTCTCCAGTCAGATTTGGGAAGCCTGGGACGTCTAGGATTTCCTTTTCAGGGTAGAGAATAGCAGGTTGTCCACCCAGTTGGGGAAGAGAGTCGATGATTTGAACCTTGGCTTGGCGTAGGTGGGCATAAAAGGCTGCAAAAAGCCCGACAGGACCACCACCTACAATGGTAATATCATAGAGTTGAGACATGGTTTCTCCTTTGTTTTTTCTAGTCAGTTTATTGTATCATATTTTTGCTCAATGTAAAATGGACTAGGATAGGGAAAAAAATGCCAGAAAATGGTATAATAGGACGAAAGTGTTTTGATAGGGAGGATATCAGGGATGAATTTTCAACAATTATCCAATCTGCAATATTGGACCAGTTTGTTTGCAAGTCCATGGACGATAGCTATCAATCTGATTGATATTTTGATTGTTGCTTATATTTTATATCATTTTACAAAAGCTATTGCAGGAACCAAGATTATGATTTTGGTACGTGGAGTTTTGGTGTTTATTTTAGCTCAAATCCTTGCAAATATGATTGGCTTGACTACGATTTCTTGGTTGATCAATCAAATTATTACTTATGGGGTTATTGCGGCGGTTGTTATCTTCTCTCCAGAGATTCGGACTGGTTTGGAACGTTTGGGAAGAGCGACAGATTTCTTTTCCAATGCCCCTATTAGTGCTGAGGAACAGATGATTCGTGCCTTTGTTAAGTCTGTTGAATACATGAGTCCTCGTAAAATCGGGGCCTTGGTTGCTATTCAGCGTGTACGTACCTTGCAGGAGTATATTTCGACAGGAATTCCCTTAGATGCTAAGATTTCTGCAGAACTTCTCATTAACATTTTTATTCCCAACACTCCCCTACATGATGGTGCGGTGATTATCAGAGAAGAACGTATCGCTGTGACGTCTGCCTATCTGCCCTTGACAGAAAGTACAGGAATTTCCAAGGAATTTGGAACCAGACATCGGGCGGCTATTGGTTTATCAGAAGTCTCAGATGCCTTGACTTTTGTCGTATCAGAGGAAACGGGAGGAATTTCGATAACCTATAATGGAAGCTTTAAGCACAACCTAACACTTGATGAATTTGAAACAGAATTACGTGAAATCTTACTTCCAAAAGAGGAAGCAGGTCTTAGTTTTAAAGAACGATTGCTAGGAGGATGGAAACATGAGAAAAAATAGTTTATATATCATATCCTCACTCTTTTTTGCTTGTGTCTTATTTGTCTATGCTACGGCGACGAATTTTCAAAACAGTACCAGTGCTAGGCAGGTAAAAACGGAAACCTATACGAATACAGTAACAAATGTCCCTATTGACATACGCTATAATAGTGATGAGTATTTTATTAGCGGTTTTGCTTCAGAAGTATCAGTGGTCTTGACTGGTGCAAATCGCCTATCGCTAGCTAGTGAAATGCAAGAAAGCACACGTAAATTCAAGGTTACTGCTGACCTAACAGATGCCAGTGTTGGAACGATTGAAGTTCCTTTGAGCATTGAAGATTTACCCAATGGGCTGACCGCTGTGGCGACTCCGCAAAAAATTACAGTCAAGATTGGTAAGAAGGCTCAGAAGAATAAGGTAAAGGTTGTACCAGAGATTGACCCTAGTCAAATTGATAGTCGGGTACAGATTGAAAATGTCACGCTGTCAGATGAAGAAGTGTCGATTACGAGTGACCAAGAGACATTGGATAGAATTGATAAGATTATCGCTGTCTTGCCAACTAGTGAACGGATTACAGGTAATTACAGTGGTTCAGTACCTTTGCAGGCAATCGACCGCAATGGTGTTGTCTTACCAGCAGTTATCACTCCCTTTGATACAATAATGAAGGTGACTACAAAACCAGTAGCACCAAGTTCAAGCACATCAAATTCAACAACAAGCAGTTCATCGGAGACATCTTCGTCAACGAAAGCAACTAGTTCAAAAACGAATTAAAAATAGGAAAAGGATTTTATAAAATGGGTAAATATTTTGGGACTGATGGAGTCCGTGGAGAAGCTAACGTAGAACTTACTCCGGAATTAGCCTTTAAACTAGGACGTTTTGGAGGCTATGTTCTCAGTCAACATGAAACGGAAGCACCGAAAGTCTTTGTAGGACGTGACACACGTATTTCAGGGGAAATGCTAGAATCTGCCCTAGTAGCAGGTCTCCTTTCAGTTGGTATTCACGTATACAAACTAGGTGTTCTGGCAACACCAGCAGTAGCTTACTTGGTAAAAACTGAGGGAGCTAGTGCGGGTGTCATGATTTCTGCTAGCCACAACCCAGCCCTTGATAACGGAATCAAGTTCTTTGGCGGTGATGGCTTCAAACTAGATGATGAAAAGGAAGCAGAAATTGAAGCCTTGCTAGATGCTGCAGAAGACACTCTGCCACGTCCAAGTGCAGAAGGCTTAGGAACCTTGGTAGATTATCCAGAAGGCTTGCGTAAGTATGAAGGCTACCTTGTTTCAACTGGAACTCCTCTTGAAGGAATGAAGGTTGCCTTGGACACAGCAAACGGTGCAGCTTCTACAAGTGCCCGTCAAATCTTTGCAGACCTTGGTGCCCAATTGACGGTTATCGGGGAAACACCAGACGGTCTTAACATCAATCTTAATGTTGGTTCAACTCACCCAGAAGCCCTTCAAGAAGTGGTCAAAGAAAGCGGATCAGCTATTGGTTTGGCCTTTGACGGAGACAGTGACCGTTTGATTGCTGTCGATGAGAATGGGGACATCGTCGATGGTGATAAGATTATGTACATCATCGGGAAATACCTTTCTGAAAAAGGACAATTGGCTCAAAATACAATCGTGACAACTGTTATGTCCAACCTTGGCTTCCACAAGGCCTTGGACCGCGAAGGTATTAACAAGGTAGTAACTGCAGTTGGCGACCGCTACGTTGTTGAAGAAATGAGAAAATCAGGCTACAACCTCGGTGGTGAACAGTCTGGCCACGTGATCTTGATGGATTACAATACAACAGGTGATGGTCAATTATCCGCTGTCCAATTGACTAAAATCATGAAGGAAACTGGTAAGAGCTTGTCAGAGTTGGCAGGAGAAGTAACCATTTACCCACAAAAATTAGTTAATATCCGAGTGGAAAATGCCATGAAGGAAAAGGCTATGGAAGTGCCAGCTATCAAGGTTATCATCGAGAAGATGGAAGCTGAAATGGCGGGGAATGGACGTATCCTTGTTCGCCCAAGTGGAACAGAGCCCCTCTTGCGTGTTATGGCAGAAGCGCCTACAACAGAAGAAGTGGACTACTATGTTGATACCATCGCTGACGTAGTGCGAGCTGAAATCGGGATTGACTAAATCCTAGAAAACTAGATGAAAATAAAAAATTATGGTACAATAGCTTATAATATTGTAGCCGAGGGAGAAAGACATGAATCTTAAACGTGAACAAGAATTTGTTAGTCAGTATCATTTTGATGCGCGTAATTTTGAATGGGAAAATGAAAATGGAGCTCCTGAAACTAAGGTGGATGTGAACTTCCAATTGCTCCAACATGATCAAGAAAATCAAGTGACTTCCTTGATTGTTATCTTGACATTTATGATTGTATTTGATAAGTTTGTCATTAGTGGAACTATTTCACAAGTAAACCATATCGATGGCCGTATTGTCAATGAACCAAGTGAATTGAGCCAAGAAGAAGTGGAAACTTTGGCTCGTCCAAGTTTGAACATGCTTAACCGTTTGACTTACGAAGTAACTGAAATTGCATTAGACTTACCAGGAATCAATTTGGAGTTCTAATATGAAACTAGCTGTTATTACAGATTCCTCTGCCTATCTCAGTGCAGAGACCTTGCAAAGAGAAGACTTGTTTGTCTTGGATATTCCTGTCAATATTGATGGTGAGGAGTATGTCGAAGGTATCAATCTGACTGCTGAGGAATTTTACCAAAAAATGGCTCAGGCTTCTGAATTGCCTAAGACCAGTCAACCAAGCATTGCCAAGTTAGATGAAATCTTAACTTCGCTCAAAGAACAAGGCTATACCCATGCCTTGGGGCTTTTCCTATCTTCTGGAATTTCAGGTTTTTACCAAAATATCCAGTATATGGTGGATGACTATGAAGGTTTAACTATTGCCTTTCCAGACACTTTGATTACAAGTGCTCCTCTGGGTATCATGGTTGAAAGCGTCTTTAACTGGCGAGACCAGGGCGATGATTTTGCCAGCATTCAGGATAAGCTAGCCATTCAAATCAGTCGTACGTCAGCCTTTATCATGGTAGATGATTTGGACCACTTGGTCAAAGGTGGACGTCTTTCAAATGGTGCTGCTATTTTGGGCAATTTGCTTAGCATTAAGCCAATCCTCTATTTCAATGACCAAGGTGTGATTGAAGTTTACGAAAAAGTTCGTACGGAAAAGAAAGCAACCAAGCGCTTAATTGAGATTATCAAGGAAGAAACAGCTTCAGGGCAATATCGTGTCATTGTCATTCATGGGAATGCTCCTGAAAAGGCTGAGGAATTGCGTCAGCACTTGATTGAATCTGGATTGAGTTCAGATGTTTCACTTGCTACATTTGGTAGTGTCATTGGAACCCACCTAGGAGCAGGAAGTATTGCCTTGGGTTATATTCCAGTGATTTAGTTGGCACTTCTAGACTAGTTAAGATGGCTTGTATTTTAGCAATTGAACACGGACTACCTGCCTCTTGAAAAAAGATGCCTGTCTTGCCTTTCGTGGAAAGTCAGCGCCATTCCCTATTTTTCATGGGCAGCCAACGTCCTTTGTATCTTAGACAGGAGTAGAGATGAGTATTCGAGTAATTATTGCTGGTTTTAAGGGAAAGATGGGCCAAGCTGCTTGTCAGATGGTCTTGGCTGATCCAGAATTGGACTTGGTAGCAGTTTTGGATCCTTTTGAGTCTGAGTCAGAATGGCAGGGTATTCCTGTTTTCAAGGATAAGGTTGATTTAGCAGACTTTGAAGCGGATGTCTGGGTAGATTTTACTACTCCAATTGTTGCCTACGAAAATACACGTTTTGCTCTTGAAAATGGCTTTGCTCCAGTAGTTGGAACGACAGGCTTTACTAGTGAAGAAATTGCAGAGCTAAAAGAAATTTCTCGTGCCCAAGACTTGGGTGGCTTGATCGCCCCTAACTTTGCCTTGGGTGCTGTCTTGCTCATGCAATTTGCGACGCAGGCAGCTAAATATTTCCCACATGTGGAGATTATCGAGCTCCATCATGACAAGAAAAAGGATGCTCCGAGTGGAACAGCCATTAAAACAGCTGAGTTGATGGCAGAGGTTCGAGAGTCTATTCAGCAAGGCGCGCCTGATGAGGAAGAATTGATTGCAGGTGCCCGTGGTGCTGACTTTGATGGCATGCGTATTCACTCAGTGCGTTTGCCAGGCTTGGTAGCTCATCAGGAAGTCATCTTTGGCAATCAAGGAGAAGGATTGACCCTCCGTCATGACTCCTATGATCGCAGCTCCTTCATGACAGGGGTCAATTTGGGAATTAAAGAAGTTGTCAAGCGTCATGAGCTTGTCTATGGATTAGAACACTTATTATGAGATTAACGCAAATGCCTTCTGAATTTCAGAAGGCTTTACCAGTATTAGAAAAAATTAAAGAAGCAGGCTTTGAAGCC
Organism: Streptococcus sp. 3705; assembly: GCF_013277145.1. Lineage (GTDB taxonomy): Bacteria > Bacillota > Bacilli > Lactobacillales > Streptococcaceae > Streptococcus. Next base: position 20,481 of record NZ_VMMJ01000030.1, read on the forward strand.
TATTTTGTTGGGGGTTCTGTTCGAGATGCCCTTCTCAATCGCCCTATCCATGATGTGGATATTGCGACGTCTTCTTATCCAGAAGAAACCAAGCAGATTTTTCCGCGAACAGCCGATATCGGAATCGATCATGGAACTGTCTTGGTTTTAGATGGGGATGAGGAGTATGAGGTAACCACCTTTCGGACAGAGGATGTCTATGTGGACTATCGTAGACCAAGTGCGGTTTCCTTTGTGCGTTCGTTAGAGGAAGACCTCCAGCGTCGTGATTTCACAGTCAACGCCTTTGCCTTGGATGAGACAGGAGAAATCATAGACTTGTTCCATGGCTTAGACGATTTGGAAAAGCAAGTCTTGCGGGCAGTTGGAGTGGCTAGTGAGCGTTTCAACGAAGATGCTCTGCGCATTATGCGTGGTTTCCGTTTTCAGGCCAGCCTTGGCTTTGAACTTGAGTCAGAAACATTTAAAGCTATGAAGACCTTGACACCGCTTTTGGAGAAAATTTCTGTAGAGCGTACCTTCGTTGAGTTTGATAAACTCTTGCTGTCTCCGTTTTGGAGAAGGGGCTTGGCTTCCATGATTGAGAGTCAAGCTTATGATTATCTCCCTGATATGGCAGCTAGCCAGGACAAGATCAACAGACTATTTGAATTAGAGACCGATTTTACCTTTGAATCCTCTGAACAAGCTTGGTCGGCTCTACTGTCGGCTTTGGAGATTGAAAATGCGCAGCCATTTTTGAAAGCTTGGAAGACCTCACGTCAGTTTGCCAAGCAAGTACAGGATTTGCTGACTATTTTGGCCTTGCGTGAAAAGGGAGAGTTGAGCAAGCGCGATTGTTATCGCTTTGACTTGGATTTACTTTTACAGGCTGAAAATCTTCGTCAGGCCCAAGGAAAAGAAGTCAACCCACAAGCCATCACAGAAACCTATCAGAGTTTGACCATTCATGACAAGAAAGAAATCCAAATCAACGGTGGTATTTTGATCAAGGAATATGGCTATCAGCCGGGACCAGACTTGGGAGAGATTTTAACAGAGATTGAGTATGCCATTGTCGATGGAGAATTGGAAAATGACCGTCAAGCCATCCATGCTTATCTGAGGGAGAAAAAATGAGTGATTTTATCGTTGAAAAACTAAGTAAATCCGTTGGTGACAAGACCGTTTTTAAGGATATTTCCTTTATTATCCATGACCTAGACAGAATTGGTCTGATTGGTGTCAATGGAACGGGGAAGACCACCCTTTTAGATGTTCTTTCTGGTGTTTCTGGCTTTGATGGTGACGTCAGTCCCTTTTCGGCTAAGAATGATTACCAGATTGGTTACTTGACCCAAGATCCTGATTTTGATGATAGAAAGACAGTCTTGGATACGGTCCTCTCCAGCGATCTCAAGGAAATCCAGCTCATTCGTGAGTATGAGTTGATTATGCTCAACTATAGTGAGGACAAGCAGGCCCGTTTGGAACGTGTCATGGCAGAAATGGACTCTCTTCAAGCTTGGGAAATTGAGAGTCAGGTCAAGACGGTTCTTAGCAAGCTGGGGATTCAAGACTTATCCACTCCAGTTGGAGAATTGTCAGGTGGTCTAAGAAGACGGGTCCAGTTGGCGCAAGTTTTACTTGGCAATCACGACCTCTTGCTTTTGGATGAGCCGACCAACCATCTGGACATTGCGACCATCGAGTGGCTGACCCTCTTTTTGAAAAATTCCAAGAAGACCGTCCTTTTTATTACCCACGATCGTTATTTCCTAGACGCTTTGTCAACACGGATTTTCGAGTTGGACCGAGCAGGCTTGACCGAATATCAGGGAAATTATCAGGACTATGTTCGCCTTAAGGCAGAACAGGACGAGCGCGATGCGGCTCTTCTCCACAAAAAGGAACAACTTTATAAGCAAGAATTGGCCTGGATGCGCAGACAACCGCAGGCGCGTGCGACCAAGCAGCAGGCTCGTATCAATCGCTTCCATGACTTGAAAAAGGAAGTTTCAGGCAGTAGTGCTGAGACAGACTTGACCATGAACTTTGAAACCAGTCGGATTGGGAAGAAAGTCATCGAGTTTCAGGATGTTTCCTTTGCCTATGAAAACAAGCCCATTTTGCAAGATTTTAATCTCTTGGTACAGGCTAAAGACCGTATCGGAATCGTTGGGGACAACGGTGTTGGGAAATCAACTCTCCTTAACTTGATTGCAGGCATTCTTGAGCCGACAGCAGGACAAGTTGTGATTGGGGAAACTGTTCGCATCGCCTATTTCTCTCAACAAATTGAGGGCTTGGATGAAAGCAAGCGTGTGATCAATTACCTGCAGGAAGTGGCAGAAGAGGTCAGGACCAGCGGTGGTTCTACGACTTCGATTGCAGAGTTGCTGGAGCAGTTCCTCTTCCCACGTTCGACACATGGAACCTTGATTGAGAAATTGTCTGGGGGAGAGAAAAAACGTCTTTATCTCCTCAAATTGCTCTTGGAAAAACCAAATGTTCTTCTCTTGGACGAGCCGACCAATGATTTGGATATTGCTACTCTTACAGTTTTGGAGAATTTCTTACAAGGCTTTGCTGGTCCAGTTTTGACTGTTAGTCACGACCGCTATTTCTTGGATAAGGTAGCGACTAAGATTCTCGCTTTTGAGGATGGCAAGATTCGTCCTTTCTTTGGTCATTACACCGACTATCTTGATGAAAAAGTCTTTGAAACAGAGATGGCCAATCAAGTGCAAAAGGCCGAAAAGGAAAAAGTGGTCAAGGTTCGTGAAGACAAGAAACGCATGACCTACCAAGAAAAGCAGGAGTGGGCAAGCATTGAAGGTGATATTGAAGCCTTGGAAAATCGTATCGCTGCGATTGAAGAGGAGATGCAGACCAATGGCTCTGATTTTGGCAAACTAGCTACTCTTCAAAAAGAACTAGATGAGAAAAACGAAGCACTCCTTGAAAAATACGAACGCTATGAATATCTAAGTGACTTTGATAGCTAAAAGAATAGAAAAATCCCGTCTCATGACAGGATGTCTCTATTCTTTTTTGGTTTCTTGATGAAAGATATTTTGCCAGGTTTCGTGGCGGCGCCAGATACTGGTATGGACGATACCATCTAACTCATAGCAGATGAGTTTGGTCTTTTGACTGATGGAAGTGATTTGGATGTCCTTGATAGCTGAATTCAAGTCTTTTTCTGCTTTATAGACCTCTTTATTCAACTGTTCTCCATCTTGACGAATATAGACAAAATCGTCAGCCAAGAGTTCTTCCAGTTGATTTCCCTGATCAATCAATTGTTCACGCATAAGCAATTTTTTATAGACATTGTCTAAAATTTCATCTTCAGGGATAGGTGCTGGCTCGATATGGACATCGGTATCAAAGACGCCAAAACGTTCCTCCAGCATAGACTCGACCTGATCCGCAATTTCATGGCTTTCAAAAACAGACAGGTCAGGGTTCATCTCTAGCGTAATATCCAGGTAGATGTTGCTACCGTAGGTGCGACCTCTTTGCGACTTAACCTTGCTGATTTTGGGAATTTCCATGATGGCCTTTTGATAATCCTCAAGCAAACGGTCGTCAAAACCATCTGAAAGACTAAAGGAAGACTCGATGAAGATATCATAGGCAGTCTTCAAGATAAAGAAAGTGATGATGATAGCAACCAGTTTATCCACAATGGGATAATTGAAACTGCTAGCTAGGATAGCAATAGTAGTACCAAGTGAAGTAACAGCGTCAGAAAGATTGTCCTTAGCAGCAGCCTTTAGCGCCTTGGAGTTGGATTTCTTACTGAGGCGAGTATTGTAGAGATAAACTAGAAACATAATCGCTGCAGAAATGATTCCTAGAGTTGCACCCAGAGGGTCAATGACTGTTTCTTCACGACTGAGAATCTTTTGAATGGTATCCCTTAGTACATCAAAGCCAACATAAAACATGATGATAGAAGTGACCAAGCTAGCCAAATCTTCAATCTTCCAGTGGCCAAAACGGTGGTCTCGGTCAGCAGGCTGGCGTGCCATCCGGATTCCAATCAAGAGGGCCACATTTCCAATGATGTCCGACACGTTGTTAAAACCATCAGCCACCAAACTGGATGAATGGAGGAGGTGCCCAGTTGCTAATTTGGCTGCAGACAAGATCAAATAGGTTGAAATGCTGATAATGGCCCCACGCTCAGCTAACTTGAGATTTGAGATAGATTGCTTCATTCAACTTCCTTTCTAGTCACATAGCATTCTACCATTATACTGGTTTTCAAGGGAAAATTCAAATAAGGCAGTTTTTACTCTTTGAAAACTTTTCAAAATTTGGTATAATAGTACTACTCAAGGGAGTAGCTGGCAGAAACCTGTGATAGTGTCGTCATTCCGAATTTTATACTGAAAAGTATGCTTTCCGGCACTATCTTAAACAGCGAGACTTGTTATGATTAACAGGTCTCTTTTTGTTTGTCGTGAAAAGATATGACAGAAAGAGAGTCTGTTTTGCACACAATGTCAAGGAGGAGACACATGTCAAAAGAACAAAAACGCCAAGCGTTTTACACTCAGAGTCCTGAAGAGGTCTTGAATGCTGTAGATGCGACCGAGAAAGGTTTGTCATCAAGTGAGGCGGAAAAGCGCCTTGCAGAATTTGGCCACAATGAACTCGAAGAAGGCGAGAAACGATCAATACTGGTCAAATTTATCGAGCAGTTTAAGGATTTGATGATTATCATTTTAGTTGCGGCAGCTATTTTGTCAGTCGTGACTTCTGGTGGGGAAGATATCGCAGATGCCATTATCATTCTAGCCGTGGTTATCATCAATGCTGCCTTTGGTGTTTACCAAGAAGGAAAAGCAGAAGAAGCTATCGAAGCCCTCAAATCCATGTCTAGTCCAGCAGCCCGTGTTCTTCGTGATGGGCACATGGCTGAGATTGACTCTAAAGAATTGGTTCCAGGAGATATTGTTGCTCTTGAAGCAGGTGATGTGGTACCAGCAGATTTACGTTTGCTAGAAGCTAACTCTCTTAAAATTGAAGAAGCAGCTCTTACAGGTGAGTCTGTGCCAGTCGAAAAAGACTTGACAGTTGAACTTGCTGCAGATGCTGGTATTGGTGACCGTGTCAACATGGCCTTCCAAAACTCTAACGTGACCTATGGTCGTGGGATGGGTATTGTTGTCAATACAGGGATGTATACTGAGGTTGGTCATATCGCGGGTATGCTTCAAGACGCTGATGAGACAGATACACCACTCAAACAAAACTTGAACAATCTTTCTAAGGTCTTGACCTATGCTATCTTGGTTATTGCCCTTGTTACTTTTGTAGTGGGTGTCTTCATTCAAGGGAAAAGTCCACTTGGTGAGTTGATGACCTCTGTTGCCCTTGCCGTTGCAGCTATCCCAGAAGGGCTTCCTGCTATCGTAACTATCGTTCTTGCCCTTGGTACTCAAGTTTTGGCTAAACGAAACTCTATCGTTCGTAAGTTGCCAGCTGTAGAAACTCTTGGTTCAACAGAAATCATCGCTTCTGACAAGACTGGTACGCTTACTATGAACAAGATGACCGTCGAAAAAGTCTTCTACGATGCGGTTCTACATGACTCAGCTGATGACATTGAACTAGGTCTTGAAATGCCCCTGCTTCGTTCAGTTGTCTTGGCAAATGATACTAAAATTGATGTAGAAGGAAACTTGATTGGTGACCCTACTGAAACAGCCTTCATCCAGTATGTCTTGGACAAGGGCTACGATGTCAAAGGTTTCTTAGAGAAATATCCTCGTGTGGCTGAGTTGCCATTTGATTCTGAACGTAAGCTCATGTCAACAGTTCATCCACTTGCAGATGGACGCTTCCTCGTAGCTGTTAAAGGTGCGCCAGACCAACTCTTGAAACGTTGTCTTCTTCGTGATAAGGCTGGGGATATTGCTCCGATTGATGAGAAGGTTACAAACCTCATTCACACAAACAACTCTGAAATGGCCCACCAAGCCTTGCGTGTCCTAGCAGGTGCCTATAAGATTATCGATAGCATTCCAGAAAATCTCACTTCTGAAGAGCTTGAAAATGATTTAATCTTTACTGGTTTGATTGGGATGATTGACCCTGAACGTCCTGAAGCTGCTGAGGCTGTTCGTGTGGCTAAGGAAGCGGGAATTCGTCCAATCATGATTACGGGTGACCATCAAGACACTGCAGAAGCTATTGCTAAACGTTTGGGAATTATTGACGCAAACGATACCGAAGACCACGTTTTAACTGGTGCTGAGCTCAACGAACTATCTGATGAAGACTTTGAAAAAGTAGTTGGTCAATACTCTGTTTATGCCCGTGTGTCTCCAGAACACAAGGTTCGTATCGTCAAGGCTTGGCAAAAACAAGGTAAAGTCGTTGCCATGACAGGTGACGGTGTCAATGATGCTCCGGCTTTGAAAACAGCAGACATCGGTATCGGTATGGGAATCACAGGTACAGAGGTTTCTAAAGGGGCTTCAGACATGATTCTTGCTGACGACAACTTTGCGACTATCATCGTCGCAGTGGAAGAAGGACGTAAGGTCTTCTCAAACATTCAAAAGACTATTCAGTACCTACTTTCTGCCAATACTGCTGAAGTACTAACTATCTTCCTATCAACCTTGTTTGGTTGGGATGTCTTGCAGCCAGTTCATCTCTTGTGGATCAACCTGGTAACCGATACCTTCCCAGCTATCGCTCTAGGTGTTGAACCTGCGGAGCCAGGTGTTATGACCCATAAACCACGTGGACGCAAGGCAAGCTTCTTCTCAGGTGGTGTTTTGAGTTCTATCATCTATCAAGGTGTACTCCAAGCAGCCCTTGTTATGAGTGTTTATGGCCTTGCCCTTGCTTATCCAGTACATGTGGGTGATAATCATGCCATTCATGCTGATGCCCTTACTATGGCATTTGCAACCCTTGGCTTGATTCAGCTCTTCCATGCCTACAATGTGAAATCTGTTTACCAATCCATCTTGACAGTTGGTCCATTCAAGTCTAAGACCTTCAACTGGTCCATCTTGGTATCCTTCATCCTTCTTATGGCAACAATCGTCGTAGAACCGCTTGAAGGAATCTTCCACGTAACCAAACTAGACTTGTCACAATGGGGAATCGTCATGGCTGGAAGCTTCTCAATGATTATCATCGTCGAAATTGTTAAGTTTATCCAACGTAAACTCGGCTTTGACAAGAATGCGATTTAAAAAGAAAAAGTCATCTTCGGATGGCTTTTTGCTACAGTTGAGGGAAAGGGCTTGCAGTTGCTGTCTTTTGTGCTATAATTGCTATAATATAGTAAAAAGCAAGAGGAGTGTGAGGAAGTGGAAAAGAAAATTGTAAAAGATATTTTGTTTTTATCTCAGGTATCTCAACCGGCAAGTCAGGATGATCTGTATCTTGCCAGAGATTTGCAGGATACACTCTTAGCAAATCGTGAGACCTGTGTCGGTCTGGCTGCCAATATGATTGGGGTGAAGAAGCGCGTGATTATCTTTAATCTGGGCTTGGTTCCTGTGGTCATGTTTAACCCAGTGCTCCTGTCCTTTGAAGGACCTTATGAGACAGAGGAAGGATGTTTGTCCTTGGCTGGGGTTCGACCGACGACCCGCTATGAAACCATAAGGGTTGCCTATCGTGACAGCAAGTGGCAGGAACAGACTATTACTTTAACAGGTTTCCCAGCACAGATCTGCCAGCATGAACTGGATCACTTGGAAGGACGAATCATTTAGGAGGAAAGCAAATGAAACGGATAATCTTTGAACTTATTTTTATCGCAACGACCTGGTATATCTTTTTACCGCCCCTTAACCTGACCAGCTGGGAATTTCTCTTCTTCCTCTGTGGGCATTTGTTAGTTGTGGCAATCTTATTTGGCTTTGGTAAGGGGATAAACCTTGTCAAAACGGTTCATGTGCGCCACGGCAAGGCGGAAGCTGCCTTAAATCTTGAGGGTTTCAAAATCAATCGGTTAGGGAAAGTTCTTTTAGCTTCGATTGGAGGAATTCTTCTCTTAGCAGGTTTGGTTTCTTTGGTGACTTCCAGCATGTTTCAGGCTAAAAATTATGCCAATGTAGTCACGGTTACGGAAAAAGACTTTACTGAATTTCCTAAGACTGACACCAGTAAGGTTCCTATCTTAGATAGAAGTACTGCTGAAAAAATTGGCGACCGCTACTTGGGTTCCCTAACGGATAAGGTGTCGCAGTACGTAGCGGCAGACACCTATACTCAATTGACGATTGATGGGAAACCTTATCGAGTTACACCATTAGAATACGCAGATCCTATCAAGTGGTTTAATAATCAAGCCAAGGGAATCGGCGAGTATATCAAGGTGGACATGGTAACCGGGAATGCAGACTTGGTAGACTTGAAGACACCAATCAAGTATTCAGATTCAGAGTATTTTAACCGCGATGTCAAACGTCACCTGCGCTTGAAGTACCCAACTAAAATCTTCAAGACTCCATCTTTCGAGGTAGACGATGAGGGCAACCCTTTCTATGTAGCAACGGTTTACCAAAAGCAATTTGGACTTGCAGTTCCTCGTCCCGTTTCAGTCATTATCTTGGATGCCACAAATGGAGACACCAAGGAATACAGCTTGGCAGATGTTCCAGAATGGGTGGATAGGGTCTATCCAGCTGAGGAAACTATTGAGCAAATTAACTACAACGGCAAGTACAAGGACGGCTTCTGGAATGCTATGATTTCCAAGAAAAACGTGACCCAGACTACCAAGGGCTATAATTACTTATCTATCGGCAATGACATCTATCTCTACACAGGTGTGACATCGGCCAATGCAGATGAGAGTAATCTTGGTTTCATCCTTGAAAATATGCGGACAGGGGAAATAACTAAGTACAGCTTGGCTTCTGCGACAGAAGAATCAGCCCGTGAATCAGCAGAAGGTGCTGTTCAGGAGAAATCCTACAAGGCAACCTTCCCAATCCTCATCAACCTCAATGACAAGCCTCTCTACATCATGGGCTTGAAGGACAATGCTGGCTTGGTCAAAGAGTATGCCCTGGTAGATGCAGTCGAGTACCAAAACGTTATCGTAGCTACGACAGTGGAAGAGCTGCTCAGCAAGTACGCCAATAAAAACGACCTTGAGATTGATAATGCAACAATAGAAAGCATCAAGGGTGTGGTAGCAGACCTCAAATCAGCTGTTATCAAGGGAGACACCGTCTACTTCTTTAAAGTTGACGGCAAGATTTACAAGGTCAAGGCTTCTGTATCTGATGACCTTCCTTATCTTGAAAATGGTAAAACCTTCGAAGGTCAAGTAGGAAAAGACAATTATCTCAAGACCTTTAAAGTACAGTAAAAAAGGTTTATTTAAGAAATATATGTTATAATAAAATAAATTAAGCCTAATGGAGGACAAAGAAATGGGTTTTTATTTGATGCTTGCTTCAATGCTACTCGGACTGCTTGCTTTGAAGATAGGTTTTTCTCAGTTCAAGGAGAACAAAGATAAATTCTTATCTATCTTAACAAGCTTAGCTGGGCTAGCCCTTGTTCTCGTGGCTGTCTGGTTAGGATGGCCAAAATAAATAGAGAAGCCTCGGTCAAACCGAGGTTTTTCAGATGAATTTCTTGGTTGTGGTTAAAAAATATGCTACACTATCAATATGAAAATTTTAATCCCAACAGCAAAAGAAATGAATGCAGATTTGCCAAGTATTGAAGCCACTCCTTTAAAACCAGAAAGTCAGGCTGTGCTTGATTCCTTGGCCCTCTATTCTGCTAGTCAATTGGAGAGTTTTTACAAGGTATCAGCTGAGAAGGCTGCGGAAGAATTTCAACATATCCAAACTTTGAAAAGGCAAACTGCTCAACACTACCCAGCCTTGAAACTTTTTGATGGGCTTATGTACCGTCACATCAAGAGAGACAAACTGACCGAGGCAGAACAAGCCTATCTTGAAAATCATGTCTTCATTACCTCGGCCTTGTACGGTGTTGTTCCAGCCTTGTCACCTATGGCACCTCACCGTTTGGACTTTTTGATGAAATTAAAAGTCGCTGGTAAGACTTTGAAGAGCCATTGGAAGGCAGCTTATGATGAAGCTCTGAAGAAGGAAGAAGTGATTTTCTCTCTCTTGTCATCAGAATTTGAGACTGTATTTTCTAAGGAAATTAGAGAAAAGATGGTGACCTTCAAATTTATGGAGGACAAGGGTGGTCAGCTGAAGATTCACTCAACCATTTCCAAGAAGGCGCGTGGTGCTTTCCTGACAACCTTGATAGAAAATCAAGTACAAACGGTGGAAGAAGCTCGTCGCTTAAGATTTGCAGGATTTAACTACCGAGAAGATTTGTCACAGCCACAGGAATTGGTTTTTGTTAAGGAAGTATAGAAATCAGATATTTTGTATTGGACAATATGTATCATCAGCTATTTTAGTTTATAAATGAGAAAAAAGCGAACAAGCTAGTCTTCTGAGTGTCAGAAAAGTAGTCTTGTTCGCTTTTATTATGTTAGTTACTTGATCGCATTAACCAAGTCTTGAGCTTGTTTTTTAAGTGAGTTTAGGACTGTTTCTTCAAGAACCAATTTTCCGTCTGCCCAAGCAGAGTCATTAACACGTGCAGCGGTGAAATCACCAACGACTTGTGTACGGATAAATGGCAAGAGGTCTTTGTAGATAGCGAAGAGTTGATCGTGACCTGCATTGGCTACAGATGATACTGTGACAAACTTGTCTTGAAGGGCAGAAGCGCCGCGTGTATCAGACAAGTCAAGGGCACGAGATAGCCAGTCAAGCAAGTTCTTCACTGTTCCAGGGATAGAGAAGTTGTAGACTGGAGAGAAAATCCAGATGGCATCAGCAGCGAGAACCGCTTCACGAGCAGCCGCTACAGCTGGATGAGTTGGAACTTCCAAATCTTGGCTGAAGAGAGGAAGGGCTGAATAATCAAGGTAGCTAACTTCCGCTTTACCAGCAAGTGCTTTCTCAGCTTCGAGGGCCATTTGGTGGTTGAAAGAACCTTGGCGTAGTGATCCGACGATAAATAATACTTTTTTAGACATGATGTGTCTCCTTTTTCTTAAATTTCCGAGAATTCTCTCGTTGTTATAAAATATATTACAACAAAACAAAAGGACTTGCAAGAAATTTGCTCAGAGTTTATTTGAAAATTATAAAATTGCTGAAATTCTAGTCATTTGTGATTGAAAAAGTAAGAACTGTTTCACTTAGGTTTCGGTTTACTTTGATCTTATAGAAGTATTCCTATATTCTCTTGTAATATGATGGCATAAGTGCTAAAATAAACAAGAAAACTAGCAATAGAAAGCGCAGAAGGGCTATTTTCCGGTATCATTTCATAAATTATTAAAGGAACAATAATGGCATTGAAGAATGCTTCTAAAAAGGGGTGGAGATCATGTAAGGAACAGATTAACAAGTGACGGACAAAAGAAATAATAATACACTTGTTAAGGAGAAAAGATGTTAATAAGAAATTATCGGAAAAATATTGGCCTGATGGCCGGAGTTGAGTTTTTTGCATTTTTAGGGATTACCAGTTTTTGGATTCTCTTTCTCAGTCAAAACGGAATGTCTCTTTGGCAGATTGGACTTCTGGAGAGTATCTTTCATGCGACCAGTCTTCTCTGTGAAATTCCATCTGGAATGTTGGCTGATCGTTATTCCTATAAGACCAACCTTTATTTAAGCCGAATAGCAGGGATTGTGTCTTCTATTCTTATGTTGGTTGGGCAGGGAAATTTTTGGATTTATGCACTAGCAATGGCGGTGAGTGCCTTGTCTTATAATTTTGATTCGGGAACAAGCGCAGCAATGGTCTATGACTCGGCTGTAGAGGCTGGACTAAAGGAGCGTTACTTATCTATTTCAAGTTTTATGTCAGGAGTAGCAGAAGGAACTCGGTCTTTGGGGACAGTGTTGGCGGGATTTTTTGTCCATGGTCAATTGCACCTGACCTACTATATCATGATTGCGACTTCTATCATAGTTCTTTTCCTGATTTGGATGCTGAAAGAACCTAGTGTCAAGCTAGAAAAAGCTGATAGTGTGACTATGAGACAGATTATTTGGACTGTTAAGGAAGAGTTGGAGCGAAATCCCATGCTGTTCAACTGGATGATTTTGTCTCAGATTGTCGGAGTACTCATGTGCATGTTTTATTTTTACTATCAAAATCAGTTACCAGATTTAAGTAGTTGGCAAATTTCAACAGTTATGCTACTTGGTAGTCTCTTGAATATCGTCGCAGTCTATCTAGCGAGTAAGATTGGAAAGAACTATGCTGCCTTGAAACTTTTCCCTGTCCTCGTCCTGCTGACTGGAGTTACCTACCTGCTGTCCTACTTTGGAACACCTCTAATCTATATTTTGGTCTATTTGATTAGTAATGCTCTATATGCTCTTTTTCAGCCTATTTTTGACAATGATTTGCAAGAGCGGCTCCCAAGTGAAGTAAGGGCAACCATGCTGAGTGTTTACTCTATGATGTTTAGCCTTAGTATGATTGTCTTCTTCCCACTGACAGGGTGGTTGATTGACCATTTAGGCTTTGTAGTAACATTTCTTTATCTAGGATTCTTTTTAGTCATGATTAGTCTTCTACTGGCTATCTTTTTAGGAAAATTGGCTAAAAGAATGGATGAAAAAATTATTTCCTAGATTAAAATAATTTCTGAAAACTTGAGTGCCAAGCTCAGGTTTTTTAATAGGTTGATTTTGGAGCTGTCTTTACTTTTCTTACTCGATTTTAACTAAGAAAAATCAGTTTGCTTTGAAGGAAGAAATAGAATTGGTTGCTTATACTCAATGAAAATCAAAGAGCAAACTAGGAAGCTAGCCGTAAGCTGTACTTGAGTACGGTAAGGCGACGCTGACGTGGTTTGAAGAGGTTTTCGAAGAGTATTCTTGCATTCACTTGTAATAAAGCTTAATAGATGGTAAAATAGACGAGTGAAAAAAAGACAAAACAAAGCAAAAAATAATCTACTGTGGCAGTATGGTCTAGGGATGACGATTTTGTTTGTGGTTATCAGTGCTTCCTTTCTGTATCTAGTGTTTCTGAGTATGAAACCTTATCAAACAGCTAAAAGTGAAGGAGAAAAATTAGCTCAGCAGTATGCAGGATTAGAGCAGGCTGATCAGGTTGACTTATACAATGGCTTGGAATCCTATTATAGCGTTCTTGGTCGTAATAAAAAACAAGAAGCACTTGCTGTCCTGATTGGAAAAGATGACCATAAGATTTACGTTTATCAGCTAAATCAAGGTGTTTCACAAGAAAAAGCGGAAGCCGTTTCTAAGGAAAAAGGAGCTGGCGAGATTGACAAAATTACCTTTGGCCGTTATCAAGACAAACCAATCTGGGAAGTCAAGTCAGGATCTGATTTTTATCTAGTAGATTTTGAAACAGGAGCATTGGTCAATAAGGAGGGCCTATGAAACTATCCAATCGTGTTTTAGAAATGGAAGAAAGTGTGACTCTGGCTAGTGATGCAAGAGCAAAGAAGTTAAAGGCTGAAGGAAAAGATGTACTTTTCTTAACTTTAGGTCAGCCCGATTTCCATACTCCCAAAAATATTCAAGATGCAGCTGTTGCAGCCATTCGAGATGGACGTGCTTCTTTCTATACGGTAGCTTCAGGTTTGCCTGAGTTAAAAGCAGCAGTCAATACCTATTTTGAGCGTTATTATGGTTATTCCGTAGCGGCCAACGAAATCACATTTGCTACCGGTGCTAAGTTCTCACTCTATACTTTCTTTATGGCTGTGGTCAATCCAGGTGATGAAGTCATCATCCCAACTCCATATTGGGTCAGCTATGGAGATCAGGTCAAGATGGCAGAAGGGATTCCAGTTTTTGTTCAAGCTAAGGAAGACAATCACTTTAAGGTGACCGTAGAGCAGTTGGAAGCAGCTCGCACAGACAAAACCAAGGTTTTGGTGCTAAATTCGCCATCTAATCCGACTGGTATGATTTACACTCGCGAGGAACTCTTGGCTATCGGAAATTGGGCAGTTGAGCATGACATTCTGATTTTAGCAGATGATATTTATGGTCGTTTGGTCTATAACGGGAATGAGTTCGTACCAATATCTAGTCTATCAGAAGCCATTCGCAAGCAAACCATTGTCATTAACGGTGTATCAAAAGCTTATGCCATGACAGGTTGGCGGGTAGGTTATGCAGTGGGTGATCCAGAAATCATTGCTGCTATGAGCAAATTGACAGGTCAAACAACTTCTAACCTAACTGCTGTTTCACAATATGCAACTATCGAAGCCCTAACTGGACCACAGGATTCTGTTGAAGTTATGCGTCAAGCATTTGAAGAACGTCTCAATACCATTTATCCGCTATTATGTGAGGTCCCTGGTTTTGAAGTAGTTAAGCCACAAGGAGCCTTCTATCTCTTTCCAAATGTTAAAAAAGCCATGGAGATGAAAGGCTATACGGATGTGACAGACTTTACAACAGCTATTCTTGAAGAAGTTGGTCTGGCCTTGATTACAGGAGCAGGATTTGGAGCACCAGAAAATGTCCGCCTCAGCTATGCGACAGACCTAGACACGCTTAAAGAAGCAGTTAAACGCTTGAAAGCATTTATGGGTAGTGAGAATGATTGATCATTTTGAAATTAAGGTAAAGGATTTACAAATTTCAGAAGGATTTTATAGGAGTTTTCTCGCTCCTTTGGGTTATAAATTAGCTTTTAAGACTAGTTCTCTAATCAGTTTTTATGCCCCAAATAGCCCTCATCCTGGTGGTGATTTTTGGCTGGCTCAGGGGACACAAGATCCTATTCACTTTGCTTTTTTAGCAGAAAATAAGGAAGAGGTTCAGGCTTGTTATGAGGCTGGCATAGAGGCAGGTGGGCGAGACAATGGGGCTCCTGGTTATCGCAGTGAGCATCCGATTTACTATGCTGCTTTTATGATTGACCCAGATGGGAACAATATAGAAGTGGTTTGCCATAAAGAATAAAAAAGAAAAGGAAAAATAATGACAAAACGTGTAACGATTATTGATGTAAAAGACTATGTTGGTCAAGAAGTGACGATTGGCGCTTGGGTTGCCAACAAATCAGGAAAAGGGAAAATCGCCTTCTTGCAATTACGTGATGGAACAGCCTTCTTTCAAGGTGTAGCCTTTAAACCAAACTTTGTAGAAAAATATGGTGAAGAAGTGGGACTTGAGAAGTTTGATGTCATCAAACGCTTGAGCCAAGAAACTTCTGTTTATGTGACAGGTATTGTCAAAGAGGACGAACGTTCTAAATTTGGTTATGAGTTGGACATTACAGACATCGAAGTGATCGGTGAATCTCAAGACTACCCAATCACACCAAAAGAACACGGAACAGACTTCTTGATGGACAACCGTCACTTGTGGCTACGCTCTCGTAAGCAAGTGGCTGTGATGCAAATCCGTAACGCTATTATCTATGCAACTTATGAGTTCTTTGACAAGAACGGTTTCATGAAGTTTGACAGCCCAATTCTTTCAGGAAATGCAGCAGAAGATTCAACAGAACTCTTTGAAACTGACTACTTCGGAACGCCAGCCTACTTGAGCCAATCAGGTCAACTTTACCTAGAAGCTGGTGCTATGGCACTTGGTCGTGTCTTTGACTTTGGTCCAGTATTCCGTGCTGAAAAATCAAAAACGCGCCGTCACTTGACTGAGTTCTGGATGATGGACGCAGAGTACTCATACTTGACACATGATGAGTCGCTTGACTTGCAAGAAGCTTATGTAAAAGCTCTTCTACAAGGTGTTCTTGACCGTGCGCCTCAAGCCTTGGAAACCTTGGAACGTGATACAGAACTCTTGAAACGCTACATTGCAGAGCCATTCAAACGTATCACTTACGATCAAGCTATTGACCTCTTGCAAGAGCATGAAAATGATGAAGACGCTGATTACGAGCATCTTGAGCATGGAGATGACTTTGGTTCACCACATGAAACTTGGATTTCAAACCACTTTGGTGTGCCAACATTTGTCATGAACTACCCAGCAGCCATCAAGGCCTTCTACATGAAACCAGTTCCTGGAAATCCAGAGCGCGTGCTTTGTGCAGACTTGCTTGCTCCAGAAGGTTACGGAGAAATCATCGGTGGTTCTATGCGTGAGGAAGACTACGATGCATTAGTTGCTAAGATGGATGAACTTGGCATGGATCGTACAGAGTATGAATTCTACCTTGACCTTCGTAAATACGGTACAGTTCCACACGGTGGATTTGGTATCGGTATCGAGCGTATGGTAACCTTTGCAGCAGGAACAAAACATATCCGTGAAGCTATCCCATTCCCACGTATGTTGCACCGTATCAAACCGTAAGAACAGGAAAACGCCCATGTGGCGTTTTTTTTCATAGAAATCTCTGGAAGCGAAAGGAAATATTATCAGCTTTTATAAAAGGAGTTAAGTTTCTACGGTATGATTATGGCAATGCATTTTTGTTAATAGATAGAAACAAGCTATAAAGAAAACGGAATGAGTTAGTCTGAATACAAAGTATTAAAAATTAGAAAATCGCATACTATTGGGTATTTAAAATCTTGATTATATGCGCTTTTCGTGAAAATATTTACTTCCTTTTCTTATAAAATTGAGTCTTTTACTAGACTCATACTAATAGTTGTTCAGAATGGAGTTTCGTATCCTAGTACATTTATGTTAGTGTTTAGAAACTTGTGCACGTTCTATTGTATCGAAGGCAACATTGGATTGAAACGATAAATATATGGAGATGAAACTTGAATTAATAATAGTCGTATGATACAATATTAAACGATATTGATAATTATTAGGCAACCCTTTTTAAAATGATAACCTCTTAATATTGCTAAAAAATTTAAGGGGGGGGGGCTTTTTGTTTGTCTGTATATTTCAATTCAATATTAAAAAACATGCATAAAGGAGGTTGAATCTCATGAAGAGAGGTCAACAAGATTTTAGAACGGAGAAGTACATTCGTTACGGTATTCGTAAGTACAGCTTTGGTGCAGCATCAGTGGCGATTGCGGCTGGTTTGATGTTTCTCGGAGCTGGCGCGGTATCAGCAACAGAAGTAGAAGGAGTTAATGAAACATCTTCAACAGCTACTCCAACATCGACCATAGGCGATGAGGGTGCTAATCAAGGTGCTAGCTCATCTAAACCCAATACTTATGGTGCAGAGCCAGTACTAACTAGGGACGGTGGTGAAGATACTGCCTCATCTCAACCTAGCGCTGAGAATACCGAAGCAGTGGCAACTAGCTCCTCTGCAGAAACAGTTGCAGATAAGGCTGGTCTTAAGGATATAGTCTCTGAGTTGGAATTACGTTTGTCCAAGATCAATCGTACTAAAGTTCCGGTATCTACTATTGCAAATGCAGAGAAGGTACTGGAAGAAGCGAAAAGAATCCTTGCCAAAGAAAATGCAAGTCAATTAGAAGTGAACAAAATCGCTAAAGCCAGTCGTTCACAAGCTTCAATCATTGCAAGTATGCCTAAAGTTCTTGGAGAAACACCAGCTGCAGTGGAAAATAAGGTAGAAGCAACACCAGCTACCCCAACAGCAACTGAAGCTGAAAAACGAGTTGAGGCAGCAAATGCAGAGTTGGCAACAGTGCAAGAAGACCTTGCTCGCTACTTACCGCAAGCAGAGAAGTTGGCTACAGATTCTGTAGTGATAGAAAGTGCAAAAGCAACTCTTCAACTGATTAAATCAAGCCTTGTGGATGCAAATATCACAATCCCTGAACTTGAAAAACGTGTGCAAGAAGCAAAACGTGTACGCAACAGCCTTGTAAATCTTGTAACAGGTTCCAACTCAGGTAGTCGTGACAGTCGCAATGGTCAAGCGATGAAAGAGGGAAGTCAGCTTCTGGCAGCTAGCGACTATATTTCAACTCCAAATGAGAATGGAACTTACACAACTATAGCTCACTCTCCAACAAAAGAGCATCATACTGGTGCAGATATTTATACATTTACCTCTACTGTAGCTAAGCAGGGAGATGTTTCTACCGAAGCAAGAAGTGGGGATATCAGCACTTTAGAAACTATTGTTTATTCTAATCAACGTTCGGAGACCAAAAAAGATGAGGGGAATGCAGGTCAAGGTGTTAATAATGCTGGACGTATGGATTATCCCTTAAGCAAGGAACAAGCAGAAGACTTGGCAGTAGAGGCGGATTTTTGGAAAAATAAAAAACGTATAGACGGTTCGACGATTTCGGGTGGTAACAATTCAAAATATCAAGCTAACGGTGGATATGAGTATCTAGCTACCCACATTTATCACTATGTCTATGAGCAAGGTCAAGACCGCGTTTATATCAATAAAATTAAGGATCGTTTTGACCTAACAGATAAAGCTAAGGCAGATGGTTGGACTATCTCAAATGTTTCACCGACAAACTTACCTAAAGGGTTAAAATATAATGCCGCCACTGACACAATTGAAGGCAAGATTCTCGAAGGTAGTTCCAACGGGGTATATGATACACGAACCTATGTAACTTATACTAATACCAAAACCAAGGCAAGTGTACGTGCATTTTATCGGAACTTACGTGGGGGTTGGATTGGCTGGCAAGATACGACAGCTCCGATTATCGAAAGTAATAATAAAGTCTATAAGGGAACCGTCGGAGAAGCGATTGCACCTGTAGATATCCATTACAAAGATGAATCTGCTTCCCGTATAACCACTGAAAGAGCCAATGTTTCCTATACTTTGGCTAATGGTACGGATACTCAAGTTCGTAATGAATATAATAATAATGCGACTTCTGGAATTTCAGGAAATATCTCAACAAATGGGGCAACGGTGGATACTGCCATTCCTGGTTTGACTTATAGACCAAACGCAGGGGCTACTCCTATTGCTGAAGATGGTAAAACTGTTGGCTATGATGGGAAGGGACTGATTTCTGGAACACCAACAAAGGCAGGGATTTACCATGTGACTGCCTACGCTAAAGATTACAACCTTACAGAACAAGCAAGTGGTTTTACTCAAAGTTGGAATTATGATACACAAGAAGGTCGTGGAGAATTGACCTTTGTCATCGCACCTAAGGTAACGGTAAAGAATATAAGCACTTATGACAGCACCGTACAGGTTGAGATTTCAAATGGGGCAACCTATGCAGAAATTACAACACCAGATGGTTCCAAGACTATTTTAAAAACCAATAAAGCAGGCAAGTGGGTTGTACAAGAGGGAACAACGAATACCGCGGTTTCTGTTGGGGCTGAAGTTGGAACGGTAGGGACTGAATTTTCTCTATCAGTAAAACCAGAAGCGACGGCAACAGCAGGGGTTTCTAAGATTTCTGCATATGCTAAAACTGAAGATGTAACGGCTAATCTCATGAGAACCAAGGTGGAGTTGAACTCTGCAACAAACGGTACGAAATATACAGCAACTCTCAATCCAACATCAGGTCGTTATGAATTAGCAGCCTCTGATGCAGAGGTGCGAACAGAGTCAAATGATGGCAATGGTAATTATACAATTACCAAACGAGAAGTTTCAGTCCGTGCCCAAACAGATGGCTCCATGAAGTTTGACTTGTACGAATATAAGAGAACATACAACAATGCGAACAAAGTGACGGCTGTTAATGATGTTACTCTAACTGAGACAGCTTATAGCAAGGATGACACAGCGAACACTGAGATAGGTAATGGTATGTACATTACTGTTACCTATGATAAAAATAGTAATGAATGGACAGCAAGTGATAAGTCTACAGTAACAGCAAATAAGACTGGTGATGACACATGGAAGATTACAACTAGTACGGGTTATACTGGCACTGTTAAGGGAGTTATGGCAGAAAACACTAGTACGTCTACTATCATCAACTCGAAACCAACTGCTACTTCGAATTCTTACGAGAGTACCTTGAATACAACTGTTAACCTAATCGACCGCCCTGCGGTAGTTACTGGTGCAAAAGTTAGTGTCAGAGATACTGAAGATGATAAGTTAGCTACAAGTACTGCAGAGTCTACATTCAAGGGAAGTCATAAAACAAAAGTAACAAGCATTACTGTTACAGATCCAGATGGCAACACTGTGTTTGCAGAGACTACATCTGGAGATGCAGCCAACTATCCAACTGCAACTGAACTTAAACTGACAAAAGTTGGTAAATATAGTGTTACCATCAATGTCATAGATAGTAATACAAACTTGGTTGATGGAACAACTGTAGGAGATACGACTGCTGGTACTGATCACGGAGTGAACACTTCTACAGCGACTACAACTTACACTATTACTGTTAAAGCTGGTATTGTAGGAACGCCTGCAACTACTAGCGATATTCAAGGAGCGGTTCAGAAAGGAACTCCAAGCTTCAATTTTGATGACGCAGAGAAAACTAAGATTTCTGCTACCACAAATGGTACAAAAGTTTATAGCTTAGAGTCAACAAATGCTACAGATAATACAGGAGCTACTGTAGGTACTTATGCTATCGATAAGGATACAGGTGAAGTAACCTTTACTCCTAATCCAACATTTGTTGGAACACCAAATCCAGCCAAGGTGACTTTGACCTTGACAGTAGACGGAGTTGACCCATTAACATCTACGGCAGATTACACACCAACTGTTATTGGAGTGAAACCAGAAGGAACTAAGGTATCTTCAACAGATATTCAAGGGGAAATTCAAACAGGTAAACCAACCTTTACCCCAGGTTCTGCAGAAGTAAACGGAGCTAGAAAAACAGTCCCATTGAAGGCTGATAGCTATAAACTTCTTGATAATACAGGTACAGAAGTAGCGGATGGCGCAACAACTCCAGCTTATGCTGCGGCAGATAATGGTAATGTTAAAGCTGGTGATGAGATTGGAACTTTCGGTATTGACAAGTCAACAGGTCTTGTGACATTCACACCAACCAATAAAGCTTATGTTGGAGCGGTAAAAGCTGTCCAAGTAGTTGTTTCAGATAACAATGGTACGCAACCAGAAAATGATAAACGTGGTGAATACACACCAAACATTCTAGGTGTTACCCCAACTGCTAGCGAAGCTTCAACTACAGGTATTCAGGGAGCTGTTCAAAAATCTGAAGTTGTTCTTAACGCCAAAGATGAAAATGTAAACACCTTGAACTTTAGCAAAGGTAGTGAGATTGTAAATGGAACTGAAAAATCTGTTGATTTAAATGAAGCTACTTTGACTCTAGTAGGAGCTGATGGTGAAGGTAAAGTATCGGTAGCTGGTCAAGGAACATACTCTATCGTAAAAGAAGACGGTAAGTCTTATGTTCAATTCACCCCGGTAGCCACTTATACAGGAAATGTAACTCCAGTAACCGTGAAAATTGCTGATGCTAATGGAACTGAAGTAACAACAATCTATACTCCTAAGATTGTTGGAGTGAAACCAAGTGCAGAATCTTCTAAGACAACTGGAATTCAAGGCGAAACTCAAACTTCTGCTATTAAATTTGACGCAGCAGACACAGATGATACAACTGTAAACTTTGCAAAAGGAACTGCGATTATAAATAGTGAGTCTAAATCAGTCGAACTAGATAAAACATCTGTGAAGCTAGTAGGTGCAGAAAACGGAACTGTTAATGGTGACGGTAGTGTTACTGTAGCGAATCAGGGTACTTATAAGCTTGTTAAAGATGAAACTGGAGCCATTGCTGTTACCTTTACTCCGCTGGCTACATTTACTGGAGAAGCCCATGCTGTAACAGTAAGTATTACTGATGCTAATGGAACTGAAGCAACAACAACCTACACTCCAAGCGTCACGCCTGTTAAAGCTTCAGCTGAACCTGCAACGTCTACTGGAACTCAAGGTTCAACTCAAAGTGGTACGCCAATTTACACAGCTCCAGAAGCTGGTACGGGTGTTACCGTCACTCCAACTTATACTTTGGATAACGATTCAACTACTAAAACTGTAGATGGTGTTGGTACTTATACAATTGATACAACTGGTAAAGTAACCTTTGTTCCCGTAGCTAGCTATGTATCAAGTGATGCCAATAAGACAAGTGTAGGAGTAAAAGTTACTTATAGATTAGAGACTGCAGATCAATCGCAGGCGACAATCACCTCTGAAACAACCTATACTCCAACAGTAAATCCTGTAACCTCTGCAGGAAATGATGTTGCAACGACAAACATCCAAGGTCATACCCAAAAATCAACAGATGAAGGGAAAGCTCTGACTTATACTATTTCTGATACTAGTCATATCACAGCACGCACTTATGCATTGGAAGGTGCAGATAATGATGGTAAAGTAGTGGTAGAGAATGTTGGAACCTACACAGTAGACGATAAAGGTCAGGTAACCTTTGTACCAGTCCCATCTTATGTAGGAACGCCGGCGCCTGTGACAGTTGTTGAATCAGCGATTTTAACTTCTGATGATAAGACTACAGCAATTATCACAACTAAGTCAATGTACACCCCAACGGTAACAGATGTGACCCCAACAGGTGCTTCATCGGCTACTGAAGGAGCTCGTGGAACTGTTCAAACATCTCCTGTAGTATTTGATACGCCAGATCAGGATAATACAACAGTAAACTTTAATAAAGGTAATGAAGAAGTTGAGCTTGATAAATCTACTCTGACATTAGTTGATAAAACTGGTAAAGAAGTGAAAGAAGTTGTAGTTCCAGGAGAAGGAACATATGTACTTAAGGATGGAGTCGTTGAATTTACACCAGAAAAAGATTTCGTAGGGAAAACTTCTGGAGTAACAGTTCAAGTGAAAGACGTCAATGGCAAAGTAGTTTCTGAAACTTATACTCCAACTGTTCGCCCAGATACTAGATATGTAGTTATTGAAAAAGATGGCAAAGAAACAGATTTACTTCCACCTAAAGATGGAACTAAACCTTCGGAACAAATTCCAGGATACAATGTTGTTAGAACTGAAATTGATGAAAAAGGAAATACAAAACACATCTACGAAAAAGTAAGTACCTTCTTCAAAGACAAAGAAGGTAAGGAAATTCCAAACTATCCAAGTGAACCAGGCACAGTCGATAAGAAAGATATTCCAGAATACAGATTCGTAGAAACTAAGAAACTGTCAAATGGAGACACAGAACACATCTACGAAAAAGTAAGTACCTTCTTCAAAGATAAAGAAGGCAAAGAGATTCCAAACTATCCAAGTGAACCGGGAACAGTCGATAAGAAAGACATTCCAGGCTACCGCTTCGTAGAGACTAAGAAACTGTCAAATGGAGATACTGTTCATGTTTATGAAAAAGTAACACCACCAGCTCCAACACCTTCACCTGTTCCTCAACCAAATCCAAGTAAGCAAAATACAACTACTTGGACTGATGAGAATGGAAATCCATTGAAACCAACTGAGCCAGGTTCTAAAGAACCGGGAACAATTCCAGGTTACGAATATGT